>NZ_JAMJFW010000019.1:0-81523 GCF_023544405.1 Enterobacter cloacae complex sp. OE43NF | reverse complement strand
ACCGGGAGAGGGAATTACCGGGATTAACGCTTCAGCGCATCGCTCAGTTCATCACGCATGTTTGCCAGCATGGCTTTAACAACGCGTGGGTTACCTGCAACGATGTTGCCGGTAGACATATAGTTATGGCCGCCGGTGAAATCGCATACCAGTGCGCCTGCTTCACGCGCGATCAGCTCGCCCGCAGCAAAGTCCCACGGCTTCAGCGCCAGTTCGAAGTAACCGTCAACGCGGCCGGTCGCCACGTAGGCCAGATCCAGCGCGGCAGAGCCGGTGCGACGGAAGTCCGCGCATTCGGTGAACAGTTTGCCGAGGATATTCATGTAGGTGGTTGCGTGCTGTTTCGCCTTGAACGGGAAACCGGTCGCCAGAATGGTGCCGTCCAGATCGCGTGCATTGCTGCAGCGCAGACGGTAACCGTTCAGCTGCGCGCCCTGACCGCGGGTAGCGGTGAACAGTTCGTTACGCATTGGATCATAAACAACGGCAACTTCAGTACGGCCTTTAATGCGTACTGCAATAGACACAGAGAAGTGTGGCAGGCGTTTAACGAAGTTGGTGGTGCCATCCAGTGGATCGATAACCCATTGAACATCCTGATCGGTACCTTCATGTTCACCGCTTTCTTCGGTGATGATGGTGTGCTGTGGGTAAGATTTGCGGATCGTTTCGATAATAATCGCTTCTGCGGCTTTATCGACGTTAGTCACGAAATCATTGCTGCCTTTCTGGCTGGTTTCTACGGAGTCTGGCGTTTCGTAGTGTTTGGCAATTACATTACCCGCCTTGCGCGCTGCGCGCACGGCGATGGTCAGCATCGGATGCATCGGTCTCTCTCACTGGATGTTAAAGAACAGGAAAATCGGCGCAGAGTATAGCAGCGGGATCGGAATATGTCTCTCGTTTATGATAATATGCCCGAATATTCTTTAGACACTGAATTCAGACATCCAAAACTATGCTGCAAAACATTCGAATCGTGCTGGTCGAAACATCGCATACCGGCAATATGGGCTCCGTTGCCCGCGCTATGAAAACCATGGGCTTAACGAATCTGTGGCTGGTTAATCCGCTGGTGAAACCGGACTCTCAGGCCATCGCACTGGCCGCCGGTGCCAGCGACGTGATTGGCAACGCGCAAATTGTTGATACCCTGGACGAAGCGCTGGCGGGTTGCAGTCTGGTCGTCGGTACCAGCGCGCGTTCCCGTACGCTGCCGTGGCCAATGCTGGACCCGCGCGAATGCGGCCTGAAAAGTGTCTCAGAAGCGGAACAGGCGCCTGTGGCGCTGGTGTTTGGGCGTGAGCGCGTCGGCCTGACCAATGACGAACTGCAGAAGTGCCATTACCACGTCGCGATTGCGGCGAACCCGGAATACAGCTCGCTGAACCTGGCGATGGCGGTACAGGTCATTGCCTACGAAGTGCGGATGGCCTGGCTGGCGACCCAGGAGAAAGTGGCAGAACCGAAAGAAGAGACCGCCTATCCGCTGGTGGACGATCTGGAGCGCTTCTATGGTCACCTGGAGCAGACGCTGCTCTCTACCGGTTTTATCCGCGAAGGCCATCCGGGGCAGGTGATGAATAAGCTGCGTCGCCTGTTCACCCGTGCGCGCCCGGAAAGCCAGGAGCTGAACATCCTGCGTGGGATTCTGGCGTCGATTGAGCAGAAGAATAAAGAGTAGTGTCGTCTGTTCGCCGGGTGGCGCTGCGCTTACCCGGCCTACAAAACCCGTAGGCCCGTGCAAGCGCAGCGCCGCCGGGCAAAAGAATACGGCACGGAAGGTTAAATACCTGACTAAAACAGTCAAGTAAATAGTTGACCAATTTAGTCAGGAATGTCAGACTTGGCCCTGCTATGCAATACCCCATTTTACTATAAAAAACCCCGGGCAGGGGCGAGTTTGAGGTTAAGTAAGACATGAGACTGACATCTAAAGGGCGTTATGCCGTAACCGCGATGCTGGACGTTGCGCTCAACTCCGAAGCGGGCCCGGTTCCGTTGGCTGATATTTCTGAACGACAAGGGATCTCTCTCTCTTATCTGGAACAGCTGTTCTCCAGACTGCGTAAAAATGGACTGGTTTCCAGCGTTCGTGGCCCAGGCGGCGGTTATCTGCTGGGTAAAGACGCGGGCAGTATTGCGGTTGGCGAAGTCATTAGTGCGGTTGACGAATCCGTTGACGCGACCCGTTGCCAGGGGAAAGGTGGCTGCCAGGGCGGCGATAAGTGCCTGACCCACGCGCTGTGGCGCGATCTGAGCGATCGCCTGACCGGCTTCCTGAACAACATCACCCTTGGTGAACTGGTGAATAACCAGGAAGTTCTGGATGTATCGGGCCGTCAGCACAGCCAGGAATCTCAACGCAGCACCCGCGCGCAGGACGCTATCGACGTTAAATTACGCGCGTAATAAAAAGATAAGTATTTCAGAATCAGGCCGGGGCGAAGCTGCCCCGTGTACTCGGTCGTACATCCAGCCGGTTGCCTGATTCCTTGCATTGAAGCGATGTACGGAGTTTATAGAGCAATGAAATTACCGATTTATCTCGACTACTCCGCAACCACGCCGGTGGACCCGCGTGTTGCCGAGAAAATGATGCAGTGTCTGACCCTGGACGGAAACTTTGGTAACCCAGCTTCCCGTTCACACCGTTTTGGCTGGCATGCTGAAGAGGCGGTGGATATCGCCCGTAATCAGATTGCTGACCTGGTGGGTGCCGACCCGCGTGAGATTGTGTTCACCTCCGGTGCGACCGAATCCGACAACCTGGCGATCAAAGGTGCAGCCAACTTTTATCAGAAAAAAGGCAAGCACATCATCACCAGCAAAACCGAACATAAAGCTGTGCTGGACACCTGCCGTCAGCTCGAGCGTGAAGGCTTTGAAGTCACTTACCTGGCGCCACAGAGCAACGGTATTATTGACCTGAAAGAGCTCGAAGCGGCGATGCGTGATGACACCATCCTGGTTTCCATCATGCATGTAAACAACGAAATCGGCGTGGTGCAGGATATCGCGACCATCGGCGAAATGTGCCGTGCGCGCGGCATCATCTATCACGTTGATGCGACTCAGAGCGTGGGCAAACTGCCTATCGACCTGAGCCAGCTGAAAGTCGACCTGATGTCCTTCTCCGGCCACAAAATCTATGGCCCGAAAGGTATCGGCGCGCTGTACGTTCGTCGTAAGCCACGTATCCGCATTGAAGCGCAGATGCACGGTGGCGGACACGAGCGCGGCATGCGTTCCGGTACGCTGCCTGTTCACCAGATTGTGGGCATGGGCGAAGCTTACCGCATTGCGAAAGAAGAGATGGAAACCGAGATGGCGCGCCTGCGCACGCTCCGTAACCGTCTGTGGGACGGCGTGAAAGATATGGAAGAAGTGTATCTGAACGGCGATCTCGAGCAGGGCGCACCCAACATCCTCAACGTGAGCTTCAACTATGTTGAAGGCGAATCGCTGATCATGGCGCTGAAAGACCTGGCGGTCTCTTCCGGTTCTGCCTGTACGTCTGCAAGCCTGGAGCCATCCTACGTGCTGCGCGCGTTGGGTATGACTGACGAGCTGGCACACAGCTCTATCCGTTTCTCTTTAGGTCGTTTCACTACCGAAGAAGAGATTGACTACACCATCAAGCTGGTTCGCAACTCCATCGGCCGTCTGCGTGACCTTTCTCCACTGTGGGAAATGTTCAAGCAGGGCGTGGATCTGAACAGCATTGAATGGTCACATCACTAATCGGTACATAAGGAGAATTCAATCATGGCATACAGCGAAAAAGTAATCGATCATTACGAGAACCCGCGCAACGTTGGCTCTTTTGACAACAGCGACGAGAGCGTAGGTAGCGGTATGGTTGGCGCGCCAGCTTGTGGCGACGTGATGAAGTTGCAGATTAAAGTCAACAATGAAGGTATCATTGAAGACGCGCGCTTCAAGACCTACGGCTGCGGTTCTGCTATCGCGTCCAGCTCCCTGGTTACCGAGTGGGTGAAGGGCAAGTCTCTGGACGAAGCACAGGCAATCAAGAACACGGATATTGCTGAAGAACTCGAACTGCCACCGGTGAAAATTCACTGTTCTATCCTGGCAGAAGACGCGATCAAAGCCGCCATTGCGGATTACAAAAGCAAACGTGAAGCAAAATAATTGAGGTTTGAGTATGTCGATTACCCTTAGCGACAGCGCTGCCGCGCGAGTAAGCTCTTTTCTGGCGAACCGTGGTAAAGGCTTTGGCCTGCGACTGGGCGTACGTACCTCCGGCTGTTCTGGTATGGCTTACGTACTGGAGTTTGTTGACGAACCAGCGTCCGATGACACTGTGTTTGAAGACAAGGGCGTGAAGGTGGTGGTCGATGGCAAAAGCCTGCAATTCCTCAACGGCACTCAGCTGGACTTTGTAAAAGAAGGCCTGAACGAAGGGTTCAAATTCACGAACCCGAACGTCAAAGACGAGTGTGGTTGCGGCGAAAGCTTCCACGTTTAATCGCGCGTCATCCGAAACCCCACCGTGGCTTTATTTGCTACGCGTGGGGTTTGTTCTAACAGGCTACCCCTGAGATTGTTATGGATTACTTCACTCTCTTCGGTTTACCCGCTCAATACCCGATTGATCTCCAGGCGCTGACGATCCGTTTTCAGGACCTGCAGCGTCAGTATCATCCGGACAAATTCGCCAGCGGTACTCAGGCTGAACAACTGGCTGCGGTGTCGCAATCCGCGACCATCAACCAGGCCTGGCAGACGCTGCGCCATCCGCTGGCGCGTGCAGAATATCTGCTTTCGCTCCACGGCTTTGATCTGGCGAGCGAACAACACACCGTACGCGACACGGCGTTTCTGATGGAACAGCTTACGCTTCGCGAAGAGCTGGATGAGATTGAACAGGCCAAAGACGAAGCGCGTCTGGAAGGGTTCATCACGCGCGTGAAGGGCATGTTTGATACCCGCCATCAGCAGATGGTGGCGCAACTGAACAACGAGACCTGGGACGTGGCGGCAGACACTGTGCGCAAACTCCGTTTTCTCGATAAACTGCGAAGCAGTGCTGAACAACTCGAAGAAAAGCTGCTCGATTTTTAATTTCGGAAGCAATTATGGCCTTATTACAAATTAGTGAGCCTGGCTTAAGTGCCGCACCGCACCAGCGTCGTCTGGCGGTGGGTATTGATCTTGGCACCACCAATTCCCTCGTGGCAACCGTGCGTAGCGGCCAGGCGGAGACGCTGGCTGACGAGCAGGGCCGCCATCTGCTGCCTTCCGTGGTCCACTACCAGCAGCAGGGCCACGCGGTGGGCTTTGATGCCCGCGCTGACGCCGCGCGCGATCCGGCGAATACCATCAGCTCCGTTAAGCGGATGATGGGCCGCTCGCTGGCCGATATTCAGACCCGTTACCCGCATCTGCCGTATCAGCTGCAGGCCAGTGAAAACGGCCTGCCGATGATTGCGACTGCGGCCGGGCTGCTGAACCCAATTCGCGTATCCGCTGACATCCTTAAAGCGCTGGCGGAGCGTGCCACGGCAACGCTCGGCGGCGATTTAGACGGTGTGGTGATTACCGTTCCGGCCTACTTTGATGACGCACAGCGTCAGGGCACCAAAGACGCCGCGCGTCTGGCGGGCCTGCACGTGCTGCGCCTGCTGAACGAACCGACAGCGGCAGCGATTGCCTACGGCCTCGACTCCGGTCAGGAAGGGGTGATTGCGGTTTACGATCTCGGCGGCGGTACCTTTGATATCTCGATCCTGCGCTTAAGCCGTGGGGTGTTTGAAGTGCTGGCGACCGGCGGGGACTCCGCGCTGGGCGGCGATGACTTTGACCATCTGCTGGCGGATTACATTCGCGAGCAGGCGGGCATCAGCGATCGCAGCGATGCCCGCGTACAGCGTGAACTGCTGGATGCGGCCATCGAGGCCAAAATTGCGCTAAGCGATGCTGGGTCAGTCAGTGTGAACGTGGCGGGCTGGCAGGGTGAGATCGCCCGTGAACAGTTTAACGATCTGATCGCCCCCCTGGTGAAACGCACGCTGTTAGCCTGCCGTCGTGCGCTGAAAGATGCCGGCGTTGAGGCGGATGAGGTGCTGGAAGTGGTCATGGTGGGTGGCTCCACCCGCGTACCGCTGGTGCGTGAGCGTGTAGGCGAATTCTTTGGCCGCACGCCGCTGACCTCCATTGACCCGGACAAAGTGGTTGCCGTGGGCGCGGCGATTCAGGCGGATATTCTGGTCGGCAACAAGCCGGACAGTGAAATGCTGCTGCTGGACGTTATCCCGCTGTCGCTGGGTTTAGAGACCATGGGCGGACTGGTGGAGAAAGTCATTCCGCGCAACACCACCATTCCGGTGGCACGTGCGCAGGAGTTCACTACCTTTAAAGACGGTCAGACGGCCATGTCCATTCACGTGATGCAGGGCGAACGCGAACTGGTGCAGGACTGCCGCTCGCTGGCGCGCTTTGCGCTGCGGGGCATTCCGGCGCTGCCTGCGGGCGGGGCGCATATTCGCGTCACCTTCCAGGTGGATGCAGACGGCCTGCTGAGCGTCACGGCGATGGAAAAATCGACTGGTGTCGAATCGTCCATTCAGGTGAAGCCGTCCTACGGCCTGACCGATGGCGAAATCGCCTCCATGATTCAGGACTCAATGAGCTACGCCGAGCAGGATGTGAAGGCGCGTATGCTGGCCGAACAAAAAGTGGAAGCCGCACGCGTGCTGGAAAGCCTGAACGGCGCGCTCGCTGCCGATGCCGCGCTGTTAAGCGCCGCTGAGCGTCAGGTGATTGACGAGGCTGCTACGCACTTAAGCGTGGTCGCCCAGGGCAATGACGCTGACGCAATAGAAGAAGCCATTAAAAACGTTGATAAACAAACCCAGGACTTTGCTGCTCGCCGCATGGACAAATCTGTCCGCGTCGCGCTGAAAGGCCAGTCCGTGGACGAGGTTTAATATGCCAAAGATTGTTATTTTGCCTCATGCGGACCTCTGTCCGGATGGCGCTGTTCTGGAAGCGAAGACCGGTGAAACCATTCTCGATGTTGCCCTGCGTGCAGGTATCGAAGTGGAACACGCCTGTGAAAAATCCTGTGCCTGCACAACATGCCACTGCATCGTGCGTGAAGGTTTCGACTCGCTTGCCGAGAGCACCGAAGACGAAGATGACATGCTGGATAAAGCATGGGGTCTGGAGCCCGACAGCCGCTTAAGCTGCCAGGCAGCGGTGACCGACGAAGATCTGGTCGTGGAGTTCCCACGCTACACCATCAACCACGCACGCGAGCATTAATATGGGACTGAAGTGGACAGACAGCCGTGAAATCGGCGAAGCGCTCTACGACGCTAACCCGGATCTCGATCCAAAAACCGTACGTTTCACCGATATGCATCAGTGGATCTGCGATTTAGAGGATTTTGACGACGATCCCAACGCATCCAATGAAAAAATTCTGGAGGCGATTCTGTTAGTCTGGTTAGATGAAGCAGAGTAAATCACGTAACGGGCTGCCTTCAGGCGGCCCGTTTGCTAATAAGGATAAATAAAATGACCGAAGCGATGAAGATTACGCTCTCTACGCAACCCGCCGATGCGCGTTGGGGCGAAAAAGCCACTTACAGTATCAACAACGACGGTATTACCCTGCACCTGACGGGCAACGACGATCTGGGCCTGATCCAGCGCGCCGCGCGTAAAATTGATGGGCTCGGCATTAAGCATGTCTCTCTGGCAGGCGAGGGCTGGGACACCGACCGCAGCTGGGCGTTCTGGGCCGGTTATAAAGGGCCAAAAGGCACCCGCAAAATTGAGTGGGCCAACCTTGACGAAGCCGGTCAAAAAGAGCTGGAAAGCCGCCTGACCATTATCGACTGGGTACGTGACACCATTAACGCACCGGCAGAAGAGCTGGGGCCGGAACAGCTGGCACAGCGCGCCGTTGATCTGCTGTGCGGCGTGGCCGGCGACAACATGTCTTATCGCATCACCAAAGGTGAAGACCTGCGCGAGCAGAACTACATGGGCATTCACACCGTGGGTCGTGGCTCTGAGCGTCCACCGGTGCTGCTGGCGCTGGACTACAACCCAACCGGCGATAAAGACGCGCCAGTGTTTGCCTGCCTGGTCGGGAAAGGTATCACCTTCGACACCGGTGGCTACAGCCTGAAGCAGAGCGCGTTCATGGACTCCATGAAATCCGACATGGGCGGGGCGGCAACCATTACCGGTGCGCTGGCGTTTGCGATTACCCGTGGCCTGAAAAAACGCGTGAAGCTGTACCTGTGCTGCGCGGACAACATGGTAAGCGGTAACGCCTTCAAGCTGGGCGACATCATTCGCTACCGCAACGGCAAAAATGTTGAAGTGATGAACACCGATGCAGAAGGCCGTCTGGTGCTGGCCGATGGCCTGATCGACGCTTCTGCCCAGAAGCCAGAGTTGATTATCGATATGGCCACCCTGACCGGCGCGGCAAAAACGGCTCTGGGTAACGACTACCATGCGCTGTTCAGCTTTGATGACAAGCTGGCGGCCCGCCTGCTGGCAAGCGCTGCGGCAGAAAACGAACCGTTCTGGCGTCTGCCGCTGGCGGAGTTCCACCGCAGCCAGCTGCCGTCTAATTTTGCCGAACTGAATAACACCGCGAGCGCGGCATACCCGGCGGGTGCAAGCACCGCAGCTGGCTTCCTGTCCCACTTCGTTGAGAACTATCACGAAGGCTGGCTGCATATCGACTGCTCCGCAACCTACCGTAAAGCGGCGGTTGAGCAGTGGTCTGCGGGCGCGACCGGCCTGGGCGTGCGTACCGTGGCGAACCTGCTGACGGCTGAGTAATGCTTTTTGCCCTCACCCTAACCCTCTCCCACGGGGAGAGGGGATGGTTTGCTCCCTCTCCCTTGAGGGAGAGGGCCGGGGTGAGGGGAAAATTCGACATCTGGAATTGTTATGTCCGAAACCAAAAATGAATTAGAAACCCTTCTGGAACAGGCGGCGACCGAGCCCGCCCACCGTCCGGCATTTTTCCGCACGCTGCTGGAATCCACCGTCTGGGTGCCAGGAACCGCGGCGGAAGGTGAGCAGGTTGTTGAAGATAGCGCGCTGGATCTGCTGCACTGGGAGAAAGACGACGGCACCTCGGTGATCCCGTTCTTTACCTCGCTGGAAGCGCTGCAGACCGCCGTTGAAGATGAACAGGCGTTCGTGGTGATGCCGGTACGCACGCTGTTCGAAATGACGCTGGGCCAGACGCTGTTCCTTAATGCGAAACTGCCGACCGGGAAAGAATTCACGCCGCGTGAAATCAGCCATCTGATTGGTGAAGAGGGTAACCCGCTCAGCACCCAGGAAGTGCTGGAAAGGGGCGAAACGCTGCTGCTCTCTGAAGTGGCCGAACCGCCAGCGCAGATGATCGATTCCCTGACCACGTTGTTCAAAACCCTGAAGCCGGTAAGACGCGCGTTCCTCTGTTCAATTAAAGAGCAAGCGGATGAACAGCCGGTACTGTTGATTGGTATTGAAGCTGACGGCGATATCGATGAAATCATCCAGGCGGCGGGCAGCGTGGCCACTGATACGTTGCCGGGCGATGAGCCAATTGATATCTGCCAGGTGAAGAACGGTGAGAAGGGCATCAGTCACTTTATTACCGAGCACATCACACCGTTCTATGAGCGTCGCTGGGGCGGTTTCCTGCGCGATCTCAAAACCAACCGCATCATCTGATTACAGCGGGGTGACTGTCACCCCGTTGCTTCCAGCAGCAGTAAATCCATCAGCAGTACCAGATTCGACTCAAACGACGTCACCCCTGCGGCTTCCGCGGCGTAATGCACTGCCTCGTCATAGAGAGCGAAGTGCACGTCCGCCATGCCCGCCAGCGTATTGGCCGAGGCGCGGGTAAACGCGACAATCGTCATCCCGACGTTTTTGGCGATCCGCGCTTTATCCAGCACCTGCTCTGTTTCGCCGCTGCGCGAGACGGCAATAAATACCTGATACCGGGCGGCGTTGCTGAGAAAGATGTTCCGGCTGTCACCCGGCCCGGAGATAAACGCCGTTTTCCCCAGCACCTGCAGTTTTTTGGTCAGGTATTCGGCAAACAGATAGGAAAACCCGGCACCGTAGAGAAAGAAGCTCTCTTTGTGACGCAGCAGGTCGGCAAACTGCAGGCGCTTCTCATCGGTCACCCACTGGAATGTCTGCTGATAGTTGGCAATAAACTGGCTGAACAGCGCAGGCAACTGCGGAAGGGCGTTTCCTTGCGTCGTAATATGCGGCGTGTCGGTGAGGAGCTGTTTGCAGTGCCAGATAAACTCGCTAAACCCGCTGAACCCCAGCTTCTGACACAGCCGCATAATCGTCGCGGTAGAGACAAATGTCGCCTGCGCCAGTTCCCGCACCGTGATGTTACCCACCAGCAGCGGATGCTCCGTAAGATGTGCGAGTACGCGATATTCCGCGCGGGTCAGCGATTCCCCGCGCGTTAACAGCGTGGCCAGGCGGTTATCCATTATTTCGCGGGTTCAACCGGCAGATCGTCCCGCGCACCCCACTCACTCCAGGCACCGTCGTACAGCGTGACGTCGTTTACGCCGAGCGTGGCGAGCGCCAGTATCACCACGCAGGCCGTTACGCCGGAACCGCAGCTGGCAATAATCGGACGGTGTAAATCCACGCCCTGACGATCAAAAATCGCGCGTAGCTCATCGGTGGTTTTCAGTTCGCCCTCAAACACCAGATCGCCCCACGGCACGTTCAATGCTCCCGGAATGTGTCCGCGTTTCAGGCCAGGGCGAGGTTCGTCCGCTTCAGCGTTAAAACGTGCGGCAGGACGCGCATCGACGATTTGAGCAGTGTTTTCATGGCTGACGACCAGCACGTCGGTCAGGCGTTTCACCACATTTGCGTCAAACGTCGCGTCAAAATCCCCCTCCGGCAGCGTCACGTCCCCCTGCTGCAGCGGCAGTTCGTCGCGCTTCCAGCCAGCCAGACCCCCCGCCAGAATCGAGACTTTCTCGACGCCGAAGTTTTTCAGCATCCACCACGCGCGCGGGGCAGAGAAGAGGTTACCTTCATCATAAACAACGAGGTGTTTGTCTTTGCTGATGCCCAGCTCGCGCATCGCCACGGAGAAGGCTTCCGGGCGTGGCAGCATGTGCGGCAGAGGGGAGGTGTGATCGGAGAGGGCTTCGATATCAAAAAATACCGCGCCCGGCAGGTGCCCTGCGCGGTATTCACCGGGAACGTCACGATGCTCCTGGCCCGGAGGAGCCATACGCGCGTCAATAATCTGCACTTCAGGATCGTCGCCGTGCTCAATCAGCCAGTCGGCGGCGACAAAATATGAGGTGGACATGGGTTGCCTCCATTCTTTTCCGTAAAAAAGGATTGTCGGTGTTTTTTCTGACACCGACAAGCAAACCACGTTCAACTCGCGAGCAAGCCCCTATTTTTTCACCGCTTCGCCGTTCTGCCAGGCTTTTTGCAGCGCAGGCCAGTACTCGCGGTTAGCCTCGATCATCTCATCCAGAATCGCTTTCGCGTGCTCCATGGTCGGTACGGTGCGGTTCAGGGTAAATGCCTGCAGCGCTTTCTCATAGCTCCCTTCAATGGTTGCTTCCACCAGCAACTGTTCAGAGGCGAGCTGCTGTTGCAGCAGCGTCTGATGGAACAGCGGCACCTGGCCCACGCGGACAGGCTCTGGCCCCTCGGAGGTGATATAAGCGGGAACCTCGACGACCGCATCGTACGGCAGATTAGTAATTGCCCCGCGGTTTTCCACCATCACCAGATGACGGCTCCGCAGGTTGAAGGCCAGCGAGCAGGCGACATCGACGATAAACTCGCCGTGAACGCCAACGTGGAAGGCGTCCGGCAGGATCCCGGTACGCTTATATTCTTCGGCTGCGGCAAACAGCTTTTTCTCACGCCCGTTCATCACTTCGTTAGCGCGGGTGTAGTCCGGGTTCTGATGCTCAACAATCTGGTTCGGCATCAGGTAGTACTGCAGATACGGGTTCGGCAGATACTCCGGGAAGTTATCCATGATCGGCTTGATGTTGCGCCAGGTTTTTACCCACGACGGATCGGAGTGCTGTGGGTCGGTTTTGGCGGCATCTTCCGTCAGCAGACCAAACTTCGCGATATGTTTACGCAGCTCCGGCAGCTTGTCCTCGCCGTCCACCAACACACGGGTAAACCAGCCGAAGTGATTCAGCCCAAAGTAGTCCACCTCCAGCTTGCGGCGATCGACCCCCAGAATGGCTCCCATGTTACGCATTGCGGCAACCGGCATATCGCAAATATTCAGCACGCGGGCGTTCGGCCGCAGGCGACGCACCCCCTCTGCGACGATTGCCGCCGGGTTGGAGTAGTTTACGATCCATGCTTTTTCATGCGCGTAGCGATCCACCAGATCGATAAGCTCGACCATTGGCAGGATCGTACGCAGCCCGTAAGCCAGCCCGCCGGGGCCGCAGGTCTCCTGACCAACCACGCCGTGGCGCAGCGGGATCTTCTCATCCTGCTCGCGCATTTTATACTGGCCAACGCGCATCTGGGCGAAGACGAAGTGTGCGCCGCTGAAGGCCACTTCCGGGTCATTGGTGACGGTAAATTTGATGCTCTGGCTGTGGTCGCGGATCACTTTTTCCACCACCGGGGCAATCGTGTTCTGACGCGCCTCGTCGATGTCGTAAAGGCGGATTTCGGCCAGCGGGAAGTCCTGCAGACGCACCATCAGGCTTTTCACAATACCTGGCGTGTAGGTGCTACCGCCGCCAGCAATCGACAGAATGAATGGGGGTGTAAACATCTTTAGCTCCTTTCAGAGAAACGTCTCAACGGCTTCTCGCATTTTTTTGACATGCAGCCCGTAGACCACCTGAACGTTGTTACCTTGTTTGATAATCCCTTTTGCGCCGGTCGCTTTCAGGCGCGGCTCATCAATGATGGCGACATCCTTCACCGTCACACGTAAGCGGGTGTAGCAGTTATCCACCACTTCAATATTTTCCCGGCCGCCCAGACCGACGACGATGGATTCACCCAGCCCGTCGTTATTGCCCTTCGCCTGGTACTCCTGTTTGCTGTAAAGGCGCGTCTCCTGGTCCTCATCTTCACGGCCTGGCGTTTTCATGTTGAAACGCAGGATCAGGAAGCGGAACACCACGAAGTAGAGGACAAACATGATCAGCCCGACCACGATGTACATCGGCCAGTTGGACTTTTCCGTACCGAGCGGCAGGTTGTAGAGAATAAAATCGATAATCCCGTTAGCGCCGATGGCGTGAACACCCAGCAGGGAGAACAGCATCATCCCGATACCCGTCAGCACCGCGTGCACCACGAACAGCAGCGGGGCGACAAACAGGAAGGAGAACTCGATGGGCTCGGTGACGCCGACCAGCAGCGAAGTGAGCGCCGCCGGGATCAGAATCGCTTTTGCTGCCGCTTTACGCTCCGGCTTTGCGGTCATGTACATCGCCAGCGCCGCCGCCGGCAGGCCAAACATCTTGCTGATGCCGCGCGCATCCCATACCACCGTGCTGCTGAGCTGTTTCACCTCCGGGCAGGCCATTTCCGCGAAGTAAATGTTGCGCGCGCCCTGATAAACCGTACCGCACACCTCTTGCGTGCCGCCCAGTTCGGTATACAGGAACGGGGTATAGACCAGATGATGCAGGCCGGTGGGCACCAGAATGCGCTCAAGGAAGCCGTAGATCGCCACGCCGAACGGACCAGAACCTTTGATGGCAAGCGCCATTGCGCTAATGCCGTGCTGGGCAAACGGCCACAGCTCGCTCATTACTACGCCGAGCAGCATGGAAACGGGCAGCATCACAATGGCGACAAAACAGTGACCAGAGTAAATCGCCATCGCGCCGTTAAACTGTACGCCGGAGTATTTGTTGTACAGGTATCCGGAAAGCGCGCCGGTCAGGATCCCGGCGAACACACCCATCTCCAGCACCTGAACGCCCAGCACCATGGTCTGCCCGGCGGCTTTCATCTGCGCTGCGGGCGCCAGTTCGCCCTGAAGCTGTAGCGTGACGTTCATGGCGTTGATAAACACCACAAACGTTACCAGCCCAATCAGCGCCGCGTAGCCTTTGTCCCGTGTTGCCAGACCAATCGGGATGCCGACGGCAAACACCAGGGCCAGGTTAACCAGCACCGACACGGCAGATTTGGCGATCAGCTGGCCGATATTCTGGATCAGCGGATGGCCGAGAAACGGCAGATACTCGGCCAGGTTGCCATTGCCCAGCACATTGCCAAAGGCGATAAACAGACCGACGATCGGTAAAATAAGTACCGGTCCGTACAATGATTTTCCGAAATTTTGTAGGGCGTTCACGGCTCGTTTCATGGCTTTCTCTCTTATTGAACCGCGCACTCGGGGTGCGTCTTGAGCTTAAAACTAGCAGGCTCCCGGCGAGCTTATCCAGCTATCTTCTTGTTTTAAAAACAAATGACGTGAAAGGTAACATGTGACGTTTGACGTTGTGATCGGCGTAACATCACCACGTTGACGATGCGAGCCTCCTTCCAGATCCTAAAAATGGACTTTTTGTATTAACGAAACTTGCGGATAATACTTATCCGGAAGACGACCAACAGGCTCCATGGGCCAGGGACAAAGGATGAAACCGTTTCGCTTAGCCGCGCTCTCTCTTGCGCTGCTCACCACGTTTACGCTTGTCGGCTGTGATAACAGCGACGATAAACCTCAGGCTGCGGCTCCCGCGGCATCTACAGCAACCACACCAAAAGCGGCCGAAAAGCCAGACGCTGACAAGCTGGCAAAACTGGCTGCACAAAGTCAGGGCAAAGCGCTCACTCTGCTTGATGCCTCTGAAGTGCAGCTGGACGGCGCCGCCACGCTGGTGCTGACATTCTCTGTTCCACTGAATCCGGATCAGGATTTCTCGAAAACCGTGCATGTCGTGGATAAGAAAAGCGGCAAGGTTGACGGGGCGTGGGAACTGGCGCCGAACCTGAAAGAGCTTCGTCTGCGCCATCTGGAGCCTAACCGCAATCTGGTCGTCACCGTGGAACGCGATCTGCAGGCGTTAAACAAAGCGACTTTTGGCATCGACTACGAAAAAGCCCTGACCACCCGGGATGTCGAGCCGACGGTCGGCTTCGCCAGCCGCGGGTCACTGCTGCCGGGTAAAGTGGTGGAAGGCTTGCCGGTCATGGCGCTCAACGTCAATAACGTGGACGTGAACTTCTATCGCGTGAAACCGGAGTCGCTGGCTTCATTCGTCAGCCAGTGGGAATACCGTAACTCGCTGACAAACTGGGAATCTGACAATCTGCTGAAGATGGCCGAGTTGGTTTATACCGGTCGTTTCGATCTTAACCCGGCACGCAACACGCGTGAAAAACTGCTGCTGCCGCTGAAAGATATCAAGCCGCTCCAGCAGTCGGGAGTCTATATCGCAGTGATGAATCAGGCAGGGCATTACAACTACAGCAATGCCGCCACGCTCTTCACCTTAAGCGATATTGGGCTGTCCGCTCACCGTTATCATAACCGTCTCGATATCTTCACCCAGAGCCTGGAAAACGGTGCGGCGCAATCCGGTGTAACCGTCACGCTGTTAAACGATAAAGGGCAGACCCTGGCTGAGGCGAACAGCGATGCCGACGGCCATGCAAAGCTCGAAACTGACAAAGAAGCCGCGCTGATCCTTGCCAGTAAAGATGGCCAGACTACGCTGCTTGACCTCAAGCTGCCGGCACTCGATCTGGCGGAGTTCGACATTGCCGGTGGCCCGGGTTACAGCAAGCAATTCTTTATGTTTGGCCCGCGTGACCTCTATCGCCCAGGCGAAACGGTGATCCTGAACGGCTTACTGCGCGACAGCGACGGTAAACCGCTGCCAGCGCAGCCGGTGAAGCTGGATGTGCTTCGCCCGGATGGGCAGGTAGCGCGTACCGTCGTCGTCCAGCCGGAGAACGGTCTCTATCGCTTTAACTATCCGCTGGACAGCGGGGCGCAAACCGGCATGTGGCATATCCGCGCCAATACGGGCGATAACCAGCAGCGTCTGTGGGACTTCCATGTCGAAGATTTTATGCCAGAGCGTATGGCGCTGAATCTGAGCGGACAAAAAATGCCGGTTTCACCGCAGGATAACGTCGACTTTAACGTGGTGGGATATTACCTGTACGGCGCACCGGCCAACGGTAATGCCCTGCAGGGGCAGCTCTTTTTGCGTCCACTGCGTGAAGCGGTTCCGGCGCTGCCTGGCTTCCAGTTTGGCGATATCGCCGAAGACAACCTGAGTCGCAGCCTGGATGAAGTGCAGCTTACGCTTGATGAACAGGGGCGTGGGCAGGTCTCTACAGAAAGCCAGTGGAAAGAGGTGCACTCTCCGCTTCAGCTGATCCTGCAGGCCAGCCTGCTGGAATCAGGCGGTCGTCCGGTGACGCGTCGTGCTGAACAGGCTATCTGGCCAGCAGCCGAATTACCGGGTATTCGTCCTCAGTTCGCCAGCAAGGCGGTGTATGATTACCGCACCGATACCACCGTTAACCAGCCTATTGTCGATGAAAACGGCAATGCCAGTTTCGACATTGTCTATGCCGATGCCAGTGGGGCGAAAAAGGCTGTTTCCGGGTTACAGGTGCGCCTGATCCGCGAACGCCGCGACTACTACTGGAACTGGTCAGAAAGCGATGGCTGGCAGTCCCAGTTTGATCAAAAAGATCTCATTGAAGGCGAGCAGGAGCTGACCCTCAAGGCCGATGAAACGGGTAAAGTGACGTTCCCTGTAGAGTGGGGCTCCTATCGTCTGGAAGTGAAAGCGCCTGATGACATGGTCAGCAGCGTACGTTTCTGGGCCGGGTACAGCTGGCAGGATAACAGTGACGGCACGGGAGCCGCGCGCCCCGACCGCGTGACCCTGAAACTGGATAAGCCTTCTTACCAGCCGGGTGACACCATCCAGCTGCATATCGCCGCACCTGCCGCGGGTAAAGGCTATGCGATGATCGAATCCAGCGAAGGGCCGCTGTGGTGGAAAGAGATCGACGTTCCGGCCAACGGACTGGATCTCTCTATTCCGGTAGACAAAGCCTGGAAACGCCACGACCTCTATCTCAGCACGCTGGTGGTTCGCCCTGGCGATAAATCCAAATCCGCCACGCCGAAGCGGGCGGTTGGCCTGCTGCATCTGCCGATGGGGGATGAAAATCGCCGTCTGAATATCGCGCTGGATAACCCGCAGAAAATGCGCCCTAACCAGACGCTTTCCGTGAAAGTAAAAGCCAGCGTTAAAGAGGGCCCGGTACCACAGAAAGTGAACGTGCTGGTCTCCGTGGTGGACAGCGGCGTGCTGAACATTACCGATTACGTCACGCCGGATCCGTGGCAGGCCTTCTTTGGTCAGAAGCGCTATGGCGCGGATATCTACGATATCTACGGCCAGGTGATTGAAGGCCAGGGACGTATGGCCGCGCTGCGTTTTGGTGGTGACGGCGATGAGCTTAAACGCGGCGGTAAGCCGCCGGTGAACCATGTCACCATTATCGCCCAGCAGGCACAGCCTGTGACGCTTGATGCGAATGGTGAAGGGTCCATCACCCTGCCAATTGGAGACTTCAACGGTGAGCTGCGTCTGATGGCGCAGGCCTGGACGGAAGAGGATTTCGGCAGCAGCGAAAGCAAAGTAATCGTGGCCGCGCCGGTCATTACCGAGCTTAATACGCCGCGCTTCCTGGCAAGCGGCGATACCTCACGGTTGACACTGGATCTCACTAACCTGACCGATCAGCCGCAAACGCTAAATGTGGCCTTAACCGCGACCGGCAAGCTGTCGCTGGAAGGGGCACAGCCGCAGCCTGTCAAACTGCCACCGGGTGCGCGCAGCACGCTGTTTATTCCGGTGCGTGCACTGGAAGGTTACGGTGACGGCGAAGTGACGGCGCAGGTAACAGGACTTCAGCTGCCTGGCGAGACCTTCGCTCCGCAGCAGAAGAGCTGGAAAATCGGCGTCCGTCCTGCGTTCCCGGCGCAGACGGTGAATACCGGGGCCATGCTGAACCCGGGTGAGTCCTGGACTGCGCCAGGGCAGCATATCAACGGCTTCTCTCCCGCTACATTGCAGGGACAACTGCTGCTTAGCGGCAAACCGCCGCTTAATCTGGCGCGCTATATCCGTGAGCTGCAGGCATATCCTTATGGCTGTCTTGAACAAACCACCAGTGGCCTGTTCCCGTCGCTCTATACCAACGCGTCACAGCTGAAGGCGCTTGGCATTAAAGGCGACACGGACGACAAACGTCGTGCTGCCATTGATATTGGCATCTCCCGCCTTCTGCAGATGCAGCGTGATGACGGTGGTTTTGCGCTCTGGGATAAAAACGGTCCGGAAGAGTACTGGCTGACTGCCTATGTCACGGACTTCCTGGTGCGTGCCGGTGAGCAGGGCTACAGCGTGCCGACGGATGCGGTCAATAATGCCAATAGCCGACTGCTCCGCTACCTGCAGGATCCGGGCATGATGTCCATCCGCTACAGCGACGATACCCAGGCCAGCAAATTTGCCGTGCAGGCCTATGCCGCACTGGTACTGGCGCGCCAGCAAAAAGCCCCGCTGGGTGCGTTGCGTGAAATCTGGGATCGTCACGGGCAGGCGGCTTCTGGTCTGCCGCTGATGCAGCTCGGTATGGCACTCAAACTGATGGGGGATGCCCCGCGCAGCCAGCAGGCGCTGGATCTGGCCCTCAAAACGCCGCGCAACGACAGCAGACACTGGATGGCGGATTACGGTAGCGCGCTTCGTGACAACGCGCTGATGCTCTCCCTTCTGGAGGAGTACAAGCTGCTGCCTGATGCGCAAAATAGGCTGCTGAATGCCCTGTCTGAACAGGCCTTCAGCCAGCGCTGGCTGTCTACGCAGGAGAGTAACGCGCTGTTCCTGGCCGGACGTTCGCTACAAACTCTGTCCGGAGCATGGCAGGCGGAAACCTCACTCTCGGGTAGCGCATTGAGCGGTGACAAGGCGCTGGTGCAGAACATGAATGGCGATCAGCTTGGTGCGCTGCAGGTGACCAACACCGGCACGGCACCGCTTTGGGTGCGTCTGGATAGCACCGGTTACCCGGACTCAGCTCCTCAGCCATCCTCGAATGTTCTGCAGATTGAACGCCATATTCTGGCAACCGACGGCAGTTCGAAATCGCTCTCTTCGCTGAAGAGCGGTGAGCTGGTGCTGGTATGGCTGGAAGTGAAGGCCAGCCAGGACGTGCCGGATGCGCTGGTGGTGGATCTCCTCCCGGCGGGTCTGGAGCTGGAGAACCAGAACCTGGCGAGCAGCAGCGCCAGCCTGCAGGACAGCGGCAGCGAAGTGCAGAACCTGCTTAGCCAGATGCAGCAGGCGGATATTCAGCATATGGAGTTCCGCGACGACCGCTTTGTGGCCGCAGTGCCGGTAAACGAAGGGCAGCCGGTTACGCTGGTTTATCTGGCGCGCGCCGTGACGCCGGGAACGTACCAGGTACCGGTGCCGCTGGTGGAGTCCATGTATGTTCCGCAGTGGCGGGCAACGGGTGCGGCCAGTGGCCCGCTGATTGTTGTACCGTAATATGTCAGTTGCACGTCTGATACGCTCCCGCTGGCTGTGGCTGGCGGGGGCGCTTCTCATTTTATGGGGGCTGATTGTCGCCGCCGACCGCCTCTGGCCGTTGCCGCTGAAAGAGGTTAACCCCGCCCGGGTGGTGGTGGATGAGAAGGGCACGCCGCTCTGGCGTTTTGCCGACAGCGAAGGGATCTGGCGTTATCCGGTCACGATTGAAGAGGTCTCTCCTCGCTATCTTGAGGCCCTGATCCAGTATGAAGATCGCTGGTTCTGGGAGCATCCAGGCGTGAATCCTTTCTCTGTGCTGCGCGCTGCCTGGCAGGATCTGACGTCCGGTAAGGTGGTCTCCGGCGGCAGTACACTGACCATGCAGGTTGCGCGTCTGCTGGATCCGCATCCGCGCACCTTTGGCGGTAAAATTCGTCAACTCTGGCGGGCGATGCAGCTTGAATGGCATCTCTCCAAGCGCGAGATCCTCACCCTCTATCTCAACCGCGCCCCGTTTGGCGGGACGCTCCAGGGAATAGGTGCCGCAAGCTGGACCTATCTGGGTAAACCGCCATCACAGCTCAGCTATTCCGAAGCGGCCCTGCTGGCGGTGCTACCTCAGGCCCCCAGCCGTTTACGCCCGGACCGCTGGCCGGCGCGGGCGGAGGCGGCGCGCAACAAAGTGCTCGAGCGGATGGTAACGCAGGGCGTCTGGTCAGCCCGACAGGTTAACGAATCCCGTGAAGAGCCGGTATGGCTGGCTCCCCGGCAGATGCCCCAGCTGGCGCCGCTCTTCGCACGCATGATGCTGGGAAAAAGCCGTGATACCAAAATTGTCACCACTCTGGATGCCGCCTTACAACGGCAGCTGGAAGAGCTGGCAATGAACTGGAAATCCCGCCTGCCGGCGCGCAGTTCGCTGGCGATGATCGTCGTGGATCATACCAATATGAAAGTGCGCGGCTGGGTCGGTTCGGTGGATATTAACGATGACACCCGCTTCAGCCATGTGGATATGGTGAATGCGATCCGATCCCCGGGATCGGTACTGAAACCTTTTATCTACGGTATGGCGCTCGACGATGGACTGATCCATCCCGCTTCGCTGCTTCAGGATGTTCCCAGGAAAACCGGTGATTATCGTCCCGGTAACTTTGACAGCGGATTCCATGGGCCGGTGAGCATGAGCGAAGCGCTGGTGCGCTCCCTTAACCTTCCTGCCGTGCAGGTGCTGGAGGCGTACGGGCCTAAGCGTTTTGCCGGCATGCTCAGCAACGCAGGGTTGCCGCTTATTTTGCCTGCGGGGGCGCAGCCAAATCTGTCGTTGATCCTGGGCGGGGCGGGAGCGCGGCTGGCAGATATTACTGCTGCCTACAGCGCTTTTGCCCGCCGCGGTAAAGCGGGAAGGCTGCGCTTACAGCCAGGTGATGCGCTGGTTGAACGTCCGCTGTTGTCACCCGGCTCGGCCTGGATTATTCGCCGTATTCTGGCGAATGAAGCCCAACCGTTACCGGATAACGCACTGCCGCAGGTTGCGCCGCTGGCATGGAAAACGGGCACCAGCTACGGCTATCGCGATGCCTGGGCCATTGGCCTGAATGCGCGTTACGTGATTGGCATCTGGACAGGAAGGCCGGACGGCACGCCCGTGGCGGGACAGTTTGGTTTTGCCAGTGCCGTGCCGCTGTTAAATCAGGTGAATAACCTGCTTCAGTCGCGCTCAACGATAGACGAAGCGCGCCTGCCACGAGATCCGCGCCCGGAAAGCGTCGGGCGAGGCGTGATCTGCTGGCCTGGCGGGCAATCGTTGCCGGAGGGCAGTGAAAACTGCCGTCGACGCCTGTCGACCTGGCTGCTGGAAGGAAGTGAGCCGCCGACGCTGTTGCTGCCGGAGCAGGAGGGCATCCGCGGGATCCGTTTCCCGATCTGGCTGGATAAAACCGGCAAACGCGTTGCGGCAGATTGCCCGGATGCCACAGAGAAAGTGCTGGACGTCTGGCCGCTGCCCCTGGAGCCCTGGCTGCCCGCAGCAGAAAAAAGAGCGGCACGTCTTCCCGCACCCTCAACGGTTTGTCCACCGCTGGATGATAACAATGCGGCACCGCTAATGATTTCGGGTGTCAGAGAGGGGGCGGTCATTAAGCGTCTTCCGGGTGAGGAAAAAGTGACAATTTCCGTCACGACCAGCGGGGGAGAAGGGCAGCGATGGTGGTTTTTAAATGGCGAGCCTCTTGAACATAAAAATCGGAATTTTTCAATGCAGTTATCTTTGCCCGGTAAATATCAATTAGTTGCCATGGATGAGGCCGGGAAATTGGCTACGCTTAATTTTGAATTAAGCCGCTAACCCCTACTCCCTATTAATTAGCTTGATAATAATCAATGTTCGTTCCTGCGAAAAAACGAGAATGCGTTTTTATTTGAAGGAATGAGCAATGACAAAAATAAAAAGCCAGGGAGACGGCCTTTTACCCGCTGTATCCCGACGTCAGTTTATCCAGGCCGGGTCGGCGCTTGCTGCCCTGCCGTTTGTCGCCCGCGTTGGCAAAGCAAAGGCGAGTGAAGACACCGCCGCACAAGACGAGCCTGCGGAAAACATTATTCAGACCTGCAGCACATTTGACTGCGGGGGGAAATGTGATATTCGGGCCCACGTCAACGATGGCGTGGTGACCCGAATTTCCACGCGCCCGGATAATGAGCTGGATCCGCAAATGCCGGTGATGCGCGCCTGCGTTCGTGGCCGGGCTTACCGGAAATTTGTTTACCATCCTGACCGTTTAAAATATCCGATGAAACGCGTGGGTAAGCGCGGTGAAGGAAAATTTGAACGTATTTCGTGGGATGAAGCTACCACGCTTATTGCCGAACGGTTAAAAACGATCACGCAACAATATGGCGCAGCCTCGCGCTATGTTCATGTGGGTACGGCGGTTTCCGGGGGCACCTTTTCCGGGGATAAGATGGTCCGTCGTTTGCTCAACTTAACCGGCGGATACCTTGAAAGCTATCATTCGGTCAGTATGGGCAATACAGCTGCCGCGACGCCTTACACCTACGGCACCGCCGCCAGCGGCAGTTCGCTGGATACACTGCAGGATACCCGGCTGGTGATCCTCTGGGGTCATAACCCAACGGAGACCATTTTTGGTCACAGCAACCACTATTTCCAGAGGATGAAGCAAAACGGCACGCGTTTTATCGTGGTTGATCCACGCTACTCAGATACCGTTTCATCCCTTGCCGATCAATGGATCCCCTTATTACCGACGACCGATAACGCGCTGATGGACGCGATGATGTACGTTATCGTCACGGAAAACCTGCACGATCGTGAATTTATTCAGCGCTATACGCTGGGCTTCGATGAAGCCTCAATGCCTGAAGGTGTGCCCGCCAACGAGTCTCTTGTCGCCTATCTGACCGGTGCGAAAGATGGAGTGGTGAAAACTCCCGAATGGGCAGAGCAAATTACCCATGTGCCAGCGCAGACCATCCGGCAGCTGGCACGCGACTATGCCACAACAAAACCTGCCGCGTTAATTCAGGGCTGGGGTCCACAGCGCCACAACTGCGGCGAACGCACCGCGCGTGGCTCTACGCTGCTGGCAACGCTGACGGGCAATGTTGGCGTAAAAGGTGGGTGGGCTGCAGGATATGGTGGTTGTGCCAACCGGAAATTTGCGGTCGGTCCTGACATGCCGGATAACCCGGTCAAAGCAAAAATATCGGTGATGAACTGGGTTCAGGCCGCTGACGATGCCTCACAGGTCACACCGGATGTCGGCCTGAAGGATGCTGAAAAGCTCGACAGTAATATCCGCATTCTGTTTTCTCTGGCGGGTAACTATCTTGCTAACCAGAACCCCGATCTGCATCAGGCGACACGGGTACTGGAAGACGAGTCGAAAATTCAGTTCATCGTGGCAAGCGATCTCTTCATGACGCCGAGCGCCCGCTATGCCGATCTTCTGCTGCCGGAAACCAGCTTTATGGAACGCTGGAATATCGGTGAAACCTGGGGGACCGCAAGCTATCTGATCCTCTCGGAAAAGCTGATCAAACCCGAATTTGAACGCCGTTCAGACTATGACTGGCTGCGCGAAGTAGCCGCTAAGCTGGGTATCGAACCGGCCTTCAGCCAGGGGCGGGATGAAAAGGCGTGGATTGAACACATATGGGAGCAGACTCGCCTGGCGATGCCAGAGGAAAACTTGCCTGACTTCGCGACGCTGCAAAAGACGCGGCAACATCTCTTCAAAAGCGCACCGTATGTCGCTTTTGAGGACAATATTCGCGACCCGCAAAATCATCCTTTCCCGACGCCATCCGGAAAAATTGAGATCTTCTCGAAGCGTCTTTACGACATGCATCACCCGGAAATCCCTGCGCTGTCGCATTACGTGCCAGCCCATGAAGGACCGGAGGATGAACTGGCGAAGACGTTCCCGTTACAGCTCATTACCTGGAAAGGGAAAAACCGCGCCAACTCCACTCAGTATGCCAACCCATGGTTGATTGAGGTTCAACAGCAAAAGTTATGGATTAACCCACAGGACGCGCAAAAACGCGGTATTGCGCAGGGAGATACCGTGCGTATTCACAATGCACGGGGGATATGTGAAATCCCGGCCGAAGTCACGCCGCGCATCATTCCTGGCGTTGTTGCCATGCAGGCTGGCGCCTGGTGGCAGCCGGACGAGCGGGGCATTGATAAAGGTGGCTGCGCGAACGTGCTCAGCTCCGCCCGCATTACCGCACTTGCGAAAGGGAATTCTCATCAAACCATGCTGGTGGAGGTAGCAAAAGCATGAGTCAGTTTAAACACTACGCGCCGGTGAGCGACAAACAGCTGGGTTTCTGTATCGACTCATCCCGCTGCTCGGGCTGCAAGGCCTGCCAGGTGGCGTGCAAAGATAAAAACAACCTTGAACCCGGGCGTCGTTTCCGTCGCGTGTACGAAATCAACGGCGGGAATTTCATCCCAACCGGCCAGGGTGGCGTCAGCAATAACGTTTTTGCCTACACACTTTCTGTCTCCTGCAACCACTGTGCGGATCCTGTCTGCACCAAAAACTGCCCGACCACCGCGATGCATAAGCGTCCGGGTGACGGCATCGTGCGCGTCGATACGGATAAGTGCGTCGGCTGTGGATATTGTGCGTGGTCATGCCCCTATGGCGCGCCGCAGCTCAACGAGCAGACCGGGCAGATGTCCAAATGCGATTTTTGCGTGGATCTGCAGGCGAAAGGCGAACAGCCTGTCTGCGTGGCAACCTGTCCCCTTGAAGCGATCAAATTCGGGCCGATTGATGAACTTCGGGCGAAATACGGTGTGGTCTGTGACGTGAAGGGATTGCCTGATTCCTCCATCACCAAACCGAACCTGGTGATCAAAGCACATCAGGGCGCAGAGAAAGAGGGGACACGTCATGCATGAGTTACCGTTGCTGATTTTTACCCTGTTCCTTCAGGGATCGGTAGGCGTTACGCTCTGGCTGGCGCTCGGAGGCGCGCAGGCTTCGCCGCGTAACGCGCTGCTGCCTGCTGCCGGGGCATTCGTGCTGGCCTGCCTGGGGCTGCTCGCCTCGGCGCTGCATATGGGCTACCCGCTCAATGCTCTCAACGCGCTGCGCCACGTATCCAGCTCCTGGCTGAGCCGTGAGATTGTATTTGCCAGCCTTTACCTTGCGGCGCTTGGTCTTGCGACGCTGCTGATGTTCGCGAAAAAACCAGGCTGGAAGCCGCTTCTGGCGGTGGCGGGTCTTGTCGGGCTGGTGGACGTGTTCTGCATGGTGCAGATTTATATCCATACGTCGGTTGTCACCTGGCAGCACATCAACACGCTGGTGCTGTTCATCGGCTCGGTGGGAATCATTGGCTCAGCCTGCGTGGCCGTTGGGGCGCCTTCCCGGATTAACCTGCGCGCGGCGGTTGTGATTATTACGCTGTTGGTGCTTGTGCGTCTGGTGATGCAGCCCGTCTGGCTGGCCGACATTACAGCCATGGACAACACCGTGGTGACATTCCCTCACGCTCCGTTACGGATGCTGGAGCAACTGCGCACGATGCATCTGCTGAGCTGGTGCGTTTCCGTTGCGGGCATGCTGTGTTTTGCCGCGGGCGGTCTGAAGGCCGCGCGAGGCCCGGTGCTGCTGGGCAGCGCATTACTGATTGTGGGTGAGCTAATGCTGCGCTTCGTTTTCTTCAGTATTGGCTGATGGACGGATTAACGCTTATCCCGGCGATGGACGTGACGCATGCGTGCGTTTGTCGCCGTTTCCGCCATGCCTCCTGCCACGCCTGTGCGGACGCTTGCCCTGTGCAGGCGTTCTCTTTTACGGACTCGGGCGTTCTGATTGATGACAGCCGTTGTATTGAATGCGGTGACTGCCTGTTTGTCTGTCCAGCCGGAGCCATTACCGGCATCGTACCGCGAAAACGCTTTTTGCGTGGAGATACGCTTGCCGGGCCGTTTACGGAACGCGCCGCTGGAGTGAATGAGCTGCTACTGTGGCACGCGCAATACCGCGTTCGTTTTATCAGTATTGAGGTGGAGCACCATCCTGACTGGCTGCTGGCGCTTGCCCGGCTTAATCTTACGCTTCGCCGACGCGGTGAAGCGGCGTGGACATTTAAGCTCATCCCGCACAACGAGGTGAATCTCGCCCGCCGTGCGCTAATGCACGTTCCCCGCGAGGATGTTCGTGCCTGTCGCGTCATGCCTGGCCTGCGTGAGTTGCGAAGGGCTTTTCCCGCGTTTAGCGAGGCAGAGATCGCTCTCGACGCCGGAAAGTGCGTGCTGTGCGGGGCGTGCTGGCGAAGCTGTCAGGAAAAGGCGATTCGTTTTGAGAACGCCAGTCTGAGGGTGGAAACCGAATATTGCACCGGTTGCGGTGGTTGTGAAGCGGTTTGCCAGCATGCGGCGATAAAAGTGACACAAACAGAGGGAATAGCGAAAACGGTAACCATGCCCGCATATGAGGCCATTTGCCAGACGTGCCGCCGTCGGTTCTGGTCATTTACGCCTGAAGAAAAGCAGTGCCCGCTCTGTTTCCACCATCACTACGGGATGCGAAATCTGTCCTGTTGCTAATCTTCGTCTCATTTTAAAAAAATGTTATGTATAACCATAGGCAATGGCGCTATTGCTCTTTATAATCCGCGCCACACCATACTCAGGTATGCAAAAACAACAGAACATTTTACAGAGGTTATCAATGGCTATTGAACGTACTTTTTCCATCATCAAACCAAACGCGGTGGCAAAAAACGTTATTGGCAGCATCTTCGCTCGCTTTGAATCAGCAGGGTTTAAGATCGTTGGCACCAAAATGCTGCATCTGACCGTTGAGCAGGCTCGTGGTTTCTACGCTGAGCATGAAGGTCGCCCATTCTTTGACGGTCTGGTTGAGTTCATGACCTCTGGCCCGATCGTGGTATCCGTGCTGGAAGGCGAAAATGCGGTACAGCGTCACCGTGACCTGCTGGGTGCAACCAACCCGGATAACGCGCTGGCAGGTACGCTGCGCGCTGACTACGCTGACAGCTTCACCGAGAACGGCACCCACGGTTCTGACTCTGTTGAATCTGCAGCGCGCGAAATCGCTTTCTTCTTCGCAGAAGGCGAAGTGTGTCCACGTACCCGTTAATTTAACGGTTTCGTTTACACATTATTTTCGTAAATGCCACGTGCAAACGTGGCATCCCTGCGCCAGACTTTGTACAATGCAACGCCCCGGACGAGCAGAACGCTTTCCGGGGCGTTTCTTTTCAACCCTCCATGGGCCATAACGTGTAACAACGAGGCCGGAAAATATTATGTCTGAATTAGTGAATACCTCCGAAGTCGCCACGCCTGCGGTTCCAAATAAAAATGGAAAAATTAACCTGCTGGATCTGAACCGTCAGCAGATGCGCGAGTTCTTTAAAGAGTTGGGCGAGAAGCCGTTTCGTGCCGATCAGGTCATGAAATGGATATACCACTATTGCAGCGACAACTTTGATGACATGACTGACATCAACAAAGTGCTGCGCAACAAGCTCAAAGAAGTGGCTGAAATCCGCGCACCGGAAGTGGTGGAAGAACAACGCTCTTCAGATGGCACCATCAAATGGGCGATTGCCGTTGGCGATCAGCGTGTTGAAACCGTGTATATCCCGGAAGACGATCGCGCCACGCTGTGCGTCTCTTCTCAGGTTGGCTGTGCGCTGGAGTGCAAATTCTGCTCAACCGCGCAGCAAGGTTTTAACCGTAACCTGCGTGTATCGGAAATCATTGGCCAGGTCTGGCGTGCCGCGAAAATCGTTGGCGCGGCGAAAGTGACCGGAACCCGCCCAATTACCAACGTGGTGATGATGGGGATGGGTGAACCGCTGCTGAACCTGACTAACGTGGTTCCGGCAATGGAAATCATGCTGGACGATTTCGGTTTTGGCCTCTCCAAACGTCGCGTGACGCTCTCTACATCAGGCGTGGTTCCGGCTCTGGATAAGCTGGGCGATATGATTGACGTGGCGCTGGCCATCTCTCTGCATGCGCCAAACGATGAAATCCGTGACGAAATTGTGCCGATCAACAAAAAGTACAATATCGAAACCTTCCTTGCGGCGGTGCGTCGCTACCTGGAAAAATCCAACGCCAACCAGGGCCGCGTAACCATCGAGTACGTGATGCTCGACCACGTGAACGACGGTACCGAGCATGCGCATGAACTGGCTGCACTGCTGAAAGATACGCCGTGCAAAATCAACCTGATCCCATGGAACCCGTTCCCGGGAGCGCCGTATGGCCGCAGCTCGAACAGCCGTATCGACCGTTTCTCGAAGGTGTTGATGGAGTACGGTTTCACCACCATAGTGCGTAAAACCCGTGGTGATGATATCGATGCCGCATGCGGTCAGCTGGCGGGTGATGTGATTGACCGAACCAAACGTACCCTGCGTAAACGCATGCAGGGCGAGACGATTGCGGTCAAAGCTGTTTGATTATTATGCAATCACGGCGCATTATTGCGCCGTGAAGCATAATCTTACTGAATAATCAGTCAGATTCGTGATGACTGAGTAATAATTACGGTGCGTTTCATACGACTTTCGGGCAGTATGTAACGACGTAACAACAGTTTAGCTTCACGGGCAGGGCGCACTGTCATCTCCGGGCTGACAGTCTTATACTGACTGTTCAAGGTTAACTGACCAGAAGTTTCGCGGTGCGGGTGGCATTGTGACTCACCGGCACCTGAACCCTTATTTTTCACGTACCAGTAGTTGTAGCGAATGAATACTGAAGCCACTCACGACCAACATGAAGCACTCTCCACTGGCGTTCGTCTTCGCAACGCCCGTGAACAACTCGGACTCAGCCAGCAAGCCGTTGCAGAACGCTTGTGCCTGAAGGTTTCCACGGTTCGCGATATTGAAGAAGATAAGGCACCTGCCGATCTGGCTTCAACATTCTTGCGCGGGTATATCCGCTCTTACGCAAAACTGGTGCACATCCCTGAAGACGAATTACTGCCAATGATGGAGAAGCAGGCACCGGTTCGTGCAGCCAAAGTTGCACCGATGCAGAGCTTCTCTTTGGGCAAACGTCGTAAAAAACGTGATGGCTGGCTGATGAGCTTCACCTGGCTGGTGCTGTTTGTGGTGGTCGGCCTGACCGGCGCATGGTGGTGGCAAAACCACAAGGCGCAGCAGGAAGAGATCACCACGATGGCCGATCAATCCTCTGCCGAACTTAACCAGGCCGGAAACGGTAACGCGCAGAGCGTTCCACTGAGCACCGACAGCGCGGCAACAACCAGCGAACCACAAACCGCGACGACCGATACGCCAGCTACCGACGCTGCGCAGACCCCAGCGGCAACGGCTAACACGTCAGCGCCTCAGACGCAGGCTCCAGCGCAGGATCAAAACGCGGTGGTTGCACCTTCTCAGGCTCCTGTGGATACCGCAACGAACGCACCGGCGGCGAACACCGCTGCACCTCTGCCGACCGATCAGGCAGGTGTCGCAACGCCCGCGGTTGACCCTAACGCGCTGGTGATGAATTTCACTGCTGACTGCTGGTTAGAAGTCACTGACGCAACAGGTAAAAAACTGTTCAGCGGCCTGCAGCGTAAAGATGGCACGTTAAACCTAACCGGTCAGGCACCGTATAAACTTAAAATCGGCGCTCCGGCAGCGGTACAGATCCAGTATCAAGGAAAACCTGTCGATCTGAGCCGCTTTATCAGAACTAACCAGGTTGCACGTCTTACCGTTAATGCCGAACA
Source organism: Enterobacter cloacae complex sp. OE43NF (assembly GCF_023544405.1). NCBI lineage: Bacteria > Pseudomonadati > Pseudomonadota > Gammaproteobacteria > Enterobacterales > Enterobacteriaceae > Enterobacter > Enterobacter cloacae complex sp. OE43NF. The sequence goes on along the minus strand of NZ_JAMJFW010000019.1, from coordinate 51,669 downwards.
ATCAGCAGCACAGTAACAGACGGGCTACGCGGGAGATTTTTCATGCATAACCAGGCTCCGATTCAACGTAGAAAATCAAAACGGATTTACGTTGGGAATGTGCCAATCGGCGATGGGGCGCCTATCGCCGTCCAGTCGATGACCAATACGCGCACCACGGATGTGGAAGCGACGGTCAACCAAATCAAAGCCTTAGAACGCGTAGGCGCGGACATTGTTCGCGTCTCCGTGCCAACCATGGACGCCGCAGAGGCGTTCAAACTGATCAAACAGCAGGTCAGTGTGCCGCTGGTTGCAGACATCCACTTCGACTACCGCATTGCGCTTAAAGTTGCCGAATACGGCGTCGACTGCCTGCGTATCAACCCAGGCAACATCGGTAACGAAGAGCGTATCCGCATGGTGGTGGACTGCGCACGCGATAAGAACATCCCCATCCGTATCGGCGTGAACGCCGGTTCTCTGGAAAAAGATCTGCAGGAAAAGTACGGCGAACCCACGCCGCAGGCGCTGCTTGAATCCGCGATGCGCCACGTTGATCATCTGGATCGTCTTAACTTCGATCAGTTCAAGGTCAGCGTAAAAGCCTCCGATGTCTTCCTGGCGGTAGAGTCCTATCGTCTGCTGGCAAAGGAGATCGATCAGCCCCTGCACCTTGGGATCACCGAAGCGGGTGGCCTGCGCAGTGGCTCTGTCAAATCAGCCATCGGCCTGGGTCTGCTGCTCTCGGAAGGGATCGGCGACACCCTGCGCGTTTCGCTGGCGGCCGATCCGGTCGAAGAGATCAAAGTTGGCTTCGACATCCTGAAATCACTGCGTATCCGCGCCCGTGGGATCAACTTCATTGCCTGTCCAACCTGTTCACGTCAGGAGTTTGACGTCATCGGAACCGTGAATGCCCTGGAGCAACGTCTTGAAGACATCATCACCCCAATGGACGTCTCCATCATCGGTTGTGTGGTGAATGGCCCGGGTGAAGCGCTGGTGTCAACGCTGGGCGTCACCGGCGGTAACAAGAAAAGTGGTCTCTATGAAGATGGCGTTCGTAAAGATCGTCTGGATAATAGTGATATGATCGACCAGCTTGAAGCGCGCATTCGTGCCAAAGCGTCGATGATGGACGAAGCGCAGCGCATCAGCGTTCAGCAGGTTGAAAAATAACGTGATGGGAAGCGAAGTGCTTCCCATGTATGATTGAACCCATTCTTTGGGTTCTTTTTTGTATATAGAAAGAGAATAAACGTGGCAAAAAACATTCAAGCCATCCGCGGCATGAACGATTATCTGCCTGGCGAAACCGCCATCTGGCAGCGCATTGAAGGCACACTGAAACAGGTGCTCGGCAGCTACGGTTACAGCGAAATCCGTTTGCCGATTGTAGAGCAGACCCCGTTATTCAAACGCGCGATCGGCGAAGTGACCGACGTGGTTGAAAAAGAGATGTACACCTTTGAGGACCGCAACGGCGACAGCCTGACGCTGCGTCCTGAAGGTACGGCGGGCTGCGTACGCGCCGGCATCGAACATGGTCTCCTGTACAATCAGGAGCAGCGCCTGTGGTATATCGGCCCGATGTTCCGCCACGAACGTCCGCAGAAAGGTCGTTATCGCCAGTTCAACCAGCTGGGTGTGGAAGTGTTTGGCCTGCAAGGTCCCGACATTGACGCTGAGCTGATCATGCTGACCGCCCGCTGGTGGCGCGCGCTGGGCATCTCTGAGCACGTCTCTCTGGAGCTGAACTCTATCGGCTCTCTGGAAGCGCGTGCTAACTACCGCGATGCGCTGGTGGCGTTCCTTGAAGAGCACAAAGAGAAGCTGGACGAAGACTGCAAACGTCGCATGTACAGCAACCCGCTGCGTGTGCTTGATTCCAAAAATCCGGACGTGCAGGCGCTGCTGAACGATGCGCCTGCATTAGGCGATTACCTGGACGACGAGTCTCGCGAACACTTTGCTGGTCTTTGCAAACTGCTCGAAGCAGCAGGCATTGCCTATACCGTTAATCAGCGCCTGGTGCGCGGTCTGGACTACTATAACCGTACCGTGTTTGAGTGGGTTACCACCAGCCTCGGTTCGCAGGGCACCGTGTGTGCTGGCGGCCGTTATGACGGTCTGGTTGAGCAGCTTGGCGGCCGTGCCGCGCCTGCGGTTGGCTTCGCAATGGGCCTTGAGCGACTTGTTTTGCTGGTTCAGGCAGTTAATCCGGAATTTAAAGCAGATTCCGTTGTCGATATATACCTGGTGGCCTCAGGCGCGGAAACGCAGTCTGCGGCGATGCAGCTTGCTGAACGCGTGCGCGATGCACTGCCGGAGGTTAAGCTGATGACCAACCATGGCGGCGGCAACTTCAAAAAACAGTTTGCTCGTGCCGATAAGTGGGGCGCAAGTATTGCACTGGTGCTGGGTGAGTCCGAAGTGGCCAACGGCGAAGTGGTAGTGAAAGACCTGCGCTCTGGTGAGCAGACAACGGTAACGCAGGACGGCGTTGCGGCGCACTTGCGCACTCTATTGGGCTAAGGAGAAGGACTGCGTGGAAATTTACGAGAACGAACACGACCAGGTCGACGCGATCAAACGCTTCTTTGCTGAAAACGGCAAAGCGCTGGTTGTTGGGGTGATTTTAGGTGTAGGTGCATTGATTGGCTGGCGCTACTGGAACAATCATCAGGCGGATTCCGCGCGCGGCGCGTCTCTGTCCTATGAAAATACCGTGAGCGCCATTCGTGCCGATCAGCCGCAAACGCTGACGGCAGCAGAGAAATTTGCCGCTGACAATAAAAACACCTACGGTGCGCTGGCCGCGCTGGAAGTGGCTCAGCAGTACATTGATAAGAACGAACTGGATAAAGCGGCTGCCCAGCTGTCGCAGGGGCTTGCGGCCGCCAGCGATGACAACCTGAAAGCGGTTATCAATCTGCGCCTGGCCCGTATCCAGGTTCAGCAGAAAAAAGCTGATGAAGCGCTGAAAACGCTCGATACCATCAAAGGCGAAGGTTTTGCTGCCATCGTTGCCGATCTGCGCGGTGAAGCACTGCTGAGCAAAGGTGATAAAGCGGGCGCGCGTAAAGCGTGGCAAGCTGGTGTAGATAGCAATGCATCCCCTGCGCTGAGCGAAATGATGCAGATGAAAATAAATAATTTGTCCGTCTGAGAGGGACCCGATGCAATTGCGTAAATTACTTCTGCCAGGACTGCTTTCTGTTACGTTATTGAGTGGCTGTTCACTGTTCAGTGGCGAAGAAGACGTTGTGAAAATGTCCCCGCTGCCGACGGTTGAAAACCAGTTTACCCCGTCAACCGCGTGGAGTACTTCCGTGGGCGATGGAATTGGTGATTTCTATTCCAACCTGCACCCGGCTTTTGCTGACAGCGTTATCTATGCGGCTGACCGTAAAGGTACCGTAAAAGCGCTTAACGCCGATGACGGAAAAGAAGTGTGGTCCGTTAACCTGGCGGAAAAAGACGGTTGGTTCTCCCGTAAACCTGCACTGCTGTCTGGCGGCCTGACCGTTGCCGGTGGTCACGTATACGTGGGAAGCGAAAAAGCACAGGTCTATGCCCTGAACACCAGCGACGGTTCTGTTGCCTGGCAAACCACGGTTGCCGGTGAGTCTCTGTCTCGTCCGGTGGTGAGCGACGGCCTGGTGCTGATCCACACCAGCAACGGCCAGCTGCAGGCGCTGAACGAAGCCGATGGTCTGGTGAAGTGGACCGTCAACCTGGATATGCCATCACTCTCCCTGCGCGGCGAATCTGCCCCGGCGACAGCCTTTGGTGCTGCCATTGTGGGTGGTGATAACGGTCGCGTGAGCGCGGTGCTGATGCAGCAAGGTCAGATGATCTGGCAGCAGCGTATCTCTCAGGCGACGGGGTCAACTGAAATCGACCGTCTGAACGACGTCGACACGACGCCTGTTATCGTCAACGGTGTGGTTTATGCGCTGGCGTACAACGGCAACCTGACCGCGCTCGATCTGCGCAGTGGCCAGATCATGTGGAAACGTGAACTGGGCTCAGTGAATGATTTCATTGTTGATGGTAACCGTATCTATATGGTTGACCAGAACGACCGTCTGCTGGCGCTGAGCACCGATGGCGGCGTGACGCTGTGGACGCAAAGCGATCTGCTGCACCGTCTGCTGACCGCACCGGCGCTGTACAACGGTAGCCTGGTGGTGGGTGATAGCGAAGGCTACATGCACTGGATCGATCCGGAGACGGGCCGCTTTACTGCGCAGCAAAAAGTCGACAGCTCTGGCTTCCTCACCGACCCGGTTGTGGCTGACGGCAAACTGCTGATTCAGGCAAAAGACGGCACGCTGTACGCGATCACGCGTTAATTACCCGGCGGTTGTAGTATACTAAACGGCTCCTGTTCACTCAGGAGCCGTTTTGACATTTTTAAAAACGCTGCGAAAGCGACGTTATTTTGAATTTTATGAGGCTTCAAACATGGTACCTGTGGTCGCGCTTGTCGGGCGCCCTAACGTTGGAAAATCCACTCTTTTTAACCGTTTAACACGCACCCGTGATGCGCTGGTTGCGGATTTCCCGGGGCTGACGCGTGACCGTAAGTACGGTCGTGCAGAGGTGGAAGGACGCGAGTTCATCTGTATCGATACCGGTGGTATCGACGGTACAGAAGACGGCGTTGAAACCCGCATGGCGGAGCAGTCTCTGCTGGCCATCGAAGAGGCAGACGTGGTGCTGTTTATGGTGGATGCCCGTGCTGGCCTGATGCCAGCGGATTCCGCCATTGCTAAACATCTGCGTTCGCGTGAAAAACCGACCTTCCTGGTGGCGAACAAAACTGATGGTATCGATGCCGATCAGGCGATCGCCGATTTCTGGTCTTTAGGTCTGGGTGATATCTACCCGATCGCCGCATCGCATGGCCGCGGCGTGACCAGCCTGCTGGAAACCGTTCTGCTGCCGTGGGTTGACGAAGTGAACCCGCCGGAAGAGGTGGACGAAGACGCGGCATACTGGGCGCAGTTCGAAGACGGTGAAGAAGGCGAAGAAGAAGAGCCTGAAGAGACATTCAACCCGCAGGATCTGCCGATTAAACTGGCCATTGTGGGGCGTCCAAACGTAGGTAAGTCTACGCTCACTAACCGTATTCTGGGCGAAGAGCGTGTGGTGGTATACGACATGCCGGGCACCACCCGCGACAGCATCTACATCCCGATGGAGCGTGATGAGCGTGAGTATGTGCTCATCGACACCGCGGGCGTGCGTAAGCGCGGAAAAATCACCGATGTGGTGGAGAAATTCTCCGTCATCAAAACCCTGCAGGCGATTGAAGATGCCAACGTTGTGCTGCTGGTTATCGATGCGCGTGAAGGTATCTCCGATCAGGACTTGTCGCTGCTGGGCTTTATCCTCAATAGTGGGCGCTCACTGGTTATCGTGGTGAACAAATGGGATGGCCTGAGCAATGAAGTTCGTGAGCAGGTGAAAGAGACGCTGGACTTCCGTCTGGGCTTCATCGACTTTGCTCGCGTGCACTTTATCTCTGCGCTGCACGGCAGCGGTGTGGGTAACCTGTTCGACTCCGTGCGTGAAGCGTATGACAGCTCCACCCGTCGTCAGAGCACCGCTATGCTGACCCGCATCATGAACATGGCAGCAGAAGACCATCAGCCGCCGCTGGTGCGTGGCCGTCGCGTGAAGCTGAAATACGCCCACGCCGGTGGTTATAACCCGCCAATCGTGGTGATTCACGGCAACCAGGTGAAAGACCTGCCGGATTCCTACAAGCGTTATCTGATGAACTACTTCCGTAAATCGCTGGACGTGATGGGCACCCCTATCCGTATCCAGTTCAAGGAAGGGGATAACCCGTTTGCTAACAAGCGCAACACCCTTACGCCAAACCAGATGCGTAAGCGTAAGCGTTTGATTAAGCACATTAAGAAAAGCAAATAAACTTTGCCTGTCTCACAAAAACCCGCGCCTGTCGCGGGTTTTTTTCGCCCATACAAAACGCCTGCCTTCCCTGTGTGAAGTCAATCACTATTCGCTTTTAACCATGTTTAAATCTAAGAAAGTAGACAATCGTCGAATTTTCATCTTAAAGTCCAGGGTCTGGTACTAGACAAAACTAGCGCCTGGTTATCAAATGGTTAACTCATTTTTCGCCGCATGTAAAAAATCGGTCAGATACGTAACTGGCCGGCGTACGCGCGGTGCTTTCAGCACAACGACATACCTTTCGGGAGAATTATGCAATCCTCTGTTAATCAAAAAGAAAGCCGAACGTTCTTCGGCCATCCTTATCCGCTCGGTTCGCTGTTCTTTACCGAGATGTGGGAGCGTTTCTCGTTTTACGGCATTCGTCCCTTACTGATCCTCTTTATGGCCGCCACCGTCTATGACGGCGGCATGGGGCTGGCGCGTGAAAACGCCTCGGCGATTGTCGGTATCTTCGCTGGTACCATGTACCTGGCCGCGCTGCCGGGTGGCTGGCTGGCCGATAACTGGCTCGGCCAGCAGCGAGCCGTATGGTACGGTTCGATTCTGATTGCGCTCGGCCACCTGTCGATTGCGCTCTCGGCGGTGATGGGGAACAACCTGTTCTTTATCGGCCTGATGTTTATTGTGCTGGGATCGGGCCTGTTCAAGACCTGTATCTCCGTGATGGTCGGCACCCTGTATAAAAAAGGCGATGCGCGTCGTGACGGCGGATTCTCGTTGTTCTATATGGGCATCAACATGGGCTCGTTCATTGCGCCGCTGATTTCCGGCTGGTTGATTAAAACCCACGGCTGGCACTGGGGCTTTGGTATTGGCGGCATAGGGATGCTGGTGGCGCTGATTATCTTCCGCGTGTTTGCTGTCCCGTCCATGAAGCGCTACGACAGCGAAGTGGGCCTCGATTCCACCTGGAACAGCCCGGTGGTCAAACGCAACGGCGTGGGCGCGTGGCTGCTGGCGCTGGCGGTTGGGGTAGCGGTTCTCGTCACGCTGATCGCCCAGGGGGTCATTGTGATTAACCCGGTCGCGGTGGCCAGTATGCTGGTCTATGTGATTGCGGCATCCGTTGCGCTCTACTTTATTTATCTGTTCATCTTCGCGGGTCTGACCCGTAAAGAGCGCGCCAGACTGCTGGTCTGCTTTATCCTGCTGGTTTCCGCTGCGTTCTTCTGGTCCGCGTTTGAACAGAAACCGACTTCCTTTAACCTGTTTGCCAACGACTACACCAATCGCATGATCGGAGATTTCGAAATTCCGGCCGTATGGTTCCAGTCGATCAACGCCCTGTTCATCATTCTGCTGGCGCCGGTATTCAGTTGGGCGTGGCCGAAGCTTGCCACCATGAACATTCGCCCGAGCAGTATCACCAAGTTTGTTATCGGTATTCTCTGTGCGGCGGCGGGCTTTGGCCTGATGATGCTGGCGGCGCAGAATGTGCTGAGCAACGGTGGGGCAGGGGTTTCGCCGTTCTGGCTGGTAGGCAGTATTTTGATGCTGACGCTGGGTGAGCTGTGTCTGAGCCCGATTGGTCTGGCCACCATGACCCTGCTGGCGCCAGAAAGAATGCGCGGCCAGATGATGGGGCTGTGGTTCTGCGCAAGTGCGTTGGGTAACCTGGCTGCCGGTCTGATTGGCGGCCACGTGAAGGCAGACCAGCTGGATATGCTGCCAGATCTCTTCGCGCGTTGCTCCATCGCGCTGCTGATTTGTGCTGCGGTACTGATCGTTCTCATTGTGCCGGTTCGTCGCATGCTGGAAAATGCCCGGACGAAACCTGCCACTGAGGCGGTATAATCGATCTGCCGGGGCGACCGCTTCGCCCCGGCAACCTGCTTAAGGAGTTACTATGTCGATCGCCTGTCCAACCTGCCATGCCGAGCTGGAGCCGCAAAACGGCGTGGCTTACTGCGAACACTGTCACAAAGATATTGCGCTCGAAGCCCGCTGCCCGGAGTGCCATCAGCCACTCCAGGTATTAAAGGCCTGCGGTGCGGTGGACTATTTCTGCCAGAACGGCCACGGCCTGATCTCTAAAAAACGCGTGGAGTTCGTCCCTGTCGGGGCTTAATCACACACGCAGCCTTCGCCTTTCTGCCAGAGTTCAACCAGCGATTCGGGCGCTTCCTGCTCCGGTACCAGCACAATAATATCGGTATACTGCGCTTCGTTGTGCCGGGTCCAGAAGATCTGGATACGAAAATAACGCTGGTCACCGCTGCCTGGTGACGACGTCTGACCAGGCGGTTGCCCACGCGGAATGGCCTGCTCCAGAATACTCACCACGCGCTGACGCTGCGCCTCATTGAGAGATGAGAGCGTGATGGTGCGCTGGCCGCTCAGCCTGGGAATAAAAGCGACGCCGCCTTCCCGGGCCAGCTCAACCACGGCGTCATCCGTCAGTTCCGGAACCTGCATTTACAGCACTCCCACCTGTTCCCAGGCTTGTCTTATCGCCGCCCCGACGTCGCTGCCCGAGCGCTTTTCGCCGTGGGCTATCGTCAGTTTTGCGAAGGCATCAAAATCCGCATCTTGTGGCAGATTGCGATCGCAAACTGTGTCGTACCAGGCATAACCCGCTTTTTCCCAGGCATAGCCGCCGATTGCCGTTGCGGCCAGATAAAACGCCCGGTTGGGAATACCGGAGTTCAGGTGGACGCCGCCGTTATCTTCACGCGTTTTGATGAAATCCTTCATGTGCGCCGGTTGCGGATCTTTACCGAGCAGAGGATCGTCATAGGCGGTGCCCGGCTCCGACATGGAGCGCAACCCTTTGCCGTTAATCCCTTTCGCCAGCAGACCTTCGCCAATCAGCCAGTCGGCCTGGTCGGCGGTTTGCTTCAGGTGATACTGTTTAACCAGCGAGCCAAACACGTCCGACAGGGACTCATTCAGCGCACCCGATTGTTCAAAATAGATCAGCCCGGCTTCGGTCTCGGTAACGCCATGGCTGAGTTCGTGCGCCACAACGTCGATGGCAATGGTAAAACGGTTAAATATTTCCCCGTCGCCATCGCCAAAGACCATCTGCTGACCGTTCCAGAAGGCGTTCTGGTATTCCCGGCCATAATGCACGGTGCCGGTGAGGATCAGCCCTTTATTATCGAGCGAGTCACGCTGGTATTCTTTCCAGAAGAAATCGTGGGTGATGCCTAAATAGTCATAGGCTTCATCGACCGCCACATCCCCATTGGACGGCTGGCCTTCATAGCGCACCTGCGTGCCCGGCAGCTCCTGGGTCTGTTTCGCATCGTAGATATCACGCTCCAGCTGTCCGGCTTTGCTCACGTGCGGCGCGGCTGGTTTACCGGGCATGTGGGCCATCAGCGTCTGAACATGGGTTAAAGTCTGGCGGGCGCAGCGCTGCTGCGGCTCTGAACCGCTTTCGATAATACGACGAAGAATATAGGGGGGGATCACGCTGTGAATTCGGGTCATGCAACTCTCCTGTTTTCTGGCAATGCCGAAAAAAGAATCTTCTTAAGTGTAAAACATTAAACCGGTGCTGGTTGTAAGTCGGACAATTCATCTCCTTAAAAACTGGCGCAACGCTTCACCACCGTTTAGGTTTTTTAAACGGCATTAACTAAGAGGAGCGTAATGAACAGGCAGACTTCGCTGAGCATAACCGGGTTTTCAATCATCGCGGTGACCTATGGTATGGCAAGGTTTTCGTGGGGCCTGATGCTGCCTGATATCCGCCAGGCTATCCCTTTCACCCCGCAGGTGGCGGGGTTTATAGCCTCCTGTAGTTATGCGGCGTATTGCATGTCGATATTTATGGCCTCATACCTTATTGCGCGCGTAGGGCCTCGTTTGCCCGCCTTGCTGGCGGCCATCGCCGCCGCCGCGGGGTTGTTCATTCTCGCGACTTCGGCACATTCAACGATGCTGGCGATAGGTTTATTTATTGCCGGGCTGAGCTCCGGCCTGGCCTCACCGGCCCTTGCCGGGGCGGTTAATGACAGGATCGCCTCCGACCGTCAGCTTCATGTGAATACCACCATCAATGCCGGAACGAGCGGTGGGATCATTCTCTCGGTGCCCGTTCTGTTTTTCATGCCCGGGGGCTGGCGGGCAGCCTGCGTTGTGTTCGCCATTATGGCACTGCTGTGCCTGCCGGCTTTGTGGCGGTATCTGCCGTCATCTGCGGCGAAATCCCGTGAGTCAACGCCAAAGGTGCTATCTATCGTACGCAAACCCGGCATGTTTCGGCTGCTGGGGATTGCCTTTATCAGCGGTATGGCCAGCGCCGCATGGTGGAGCTTTGGCCCGGAAATACTTATGCGTCACACGGAGCTGGATAGCGCAGCGACCAATGTTCTCTGGCTGATAAGCGGCGGGGCGGGGATTGTTGCCATATTTACCGGAAGTATGGCAAGGCGTATCGGCATGCGGGGGGTCTATCGTTTATCCCAGATCTTCATGGCCATTTCTCTGGCGGTTCTGACAGTAAGCCACGGTTTCTCCTGGTGGCTTATTCCGGCAGTGGCCATGAGCGGCGCGGGGTATGTGATTTTGTCCGGGGTATTGCTGGTGAAGGGGGCAGAGATCGCACATCCTTCACCTGCGGCTGGAGTCAGCCTGGCCTTTCTTATGCTGGCAGGTGGGCAGGTTGTGGGGGCTATCCTTTTTGGCCTGCTTCTGGGGTTAACGAGCGCAGTGGCTGCGCTGGCGATTTTTTCAGGCATGTCCTGGCTGATGCTAGCCGTCACGCCAGAGAGCCATCGCTGATTACGCCTTTTTACGGGCGCGAGGTTTTTTTACCGGCATCACGCCTTTCACTTCGCTTTCCACCCAGCCGTCCGACAGACGGGTGGTCAGCACGTCTCCGGCTTTCACCTGTTTGGTTTGCTTCAGCACTTTGCCGTCAGTGGCGGTGGTAACGCTATAGCCGCGTGCCAGGGTAGAAAGTGGGCTAACCGCTTCAAGATGGGTCACCGCATTGCCAAAGCGTTCGCGGGTGGTGCTAAGTCGTGCCCGGACAGTTTCTGCCAGACGATACTCCAGCTGCTGAATGCGCGTTTGTGCGCGGTAAATTTTCGGCTGCGGGTTTTGCTGGTTCAGGCGCTGCGTCACGCGCTGCTGACGCGACATCGCGCGCTTGAGCTGATTATCCAGCGCGAAGTTCATCCGCTGGCGCAGACGCTCCAGCACGGTTTGCTGACGCGCAAGGCGAAGCTGTGGATGCTGCTGCTGCAGGCGGTGATGAAGCTGGGTAAAGCGGCGGGTACGGTTAGCGAGGAAGTAGTCCATCGCCATCTCCAGGCGCTGCTGGCCGTTCTGGATCTGACGCAGCAGCTCCAGCTGATTGCGGCTCACCACTTCCGCCGCAGCAGACGGCGTAGGCGCGCGTAAATCCGCAACGAAATCGGCTATCGTCACATCCGTTTCATGCCCGACCGCGCTCACGATGGGAATAGCACTCGCAAAAATCGCCCGCGCCACGCGCTCGTCGTTGAAGCTCCACAAATCTTCCAGCGAGCCGCCGCCACGCCCAACGATTAATACGTCGCACTCATGACGCGCGTTCGCCAGCTCGATGGCACGCACAATCTGGCCTGGCGCATCGTCACCCTGAACAGCGGTCGGGTAGATGATGACGGGCAGGGAAGGATCGCGACGCTTGAGGACGTGCAAAATATCGTGCAGCGCGGCACCGGTTTTCGAAGTGATTACCCCAACGCAGTGGGCTGGTGAGGGCAGGGGCTTTTTATACTGCTGGTCGAACAACCCCTCTTGCGAAAGCGCAGCCTTAAGCTGTTCATACTTCTGCTGGAGTAAGCCTTCGCCCGCAGGTTGCATGCTCTCGACGATGATCTGGTAGTCGCCGCGCGGTTCATACAGCGTAATATTGGCGCGCACCAGCACCTGCTGGCCATGCTGAGGACGAAACGTCACGCGGCGGTTGCTGTTGCGGAACATGGCGCAGCGCACCTGGGCGGTGTCGTCTTTTAACGTAAAGTACCAGTGGCCGGAAGCGGGCTGCGTGAAGTTAGAGATCTCGCCGCTGATCCAGACCTGCCCCATTTCCCGCTCAAGCAGCAAACGCACCGTCTGATTCAGGCGGCTGACAGTATAAATTGAGGGGGATTGAGAGGATAACATGTGAGCGGGATCAAATTCTAAATCAGCAAGTTATTCAGTCGATAGTAACCTGCTGAGAGGTGAGTGCAAGGTTTTTTTATAAAAAAGTGTGGATGCAATCGGTTACGCTCTGTATAATGCCACGGCAATATTTAACCACCCAGGTCAGAGATATTGCCCATGCTACGTATCGCTAAAGAAGCACTGACGTTTGACGACGTCCTCCTCGTTCCCGCTCACTCCACCGTTCTGCCGAATACTGCCGATCTCAGCACGCAGTTGACGAAAACCATTCGCCTGAACATTCCTATGCTCTCTGCGGCAATGGACACCGTGACTGAAGCGCGCCTGGCTATTGCCCTGGCACAGGAAGGTGGCATTGGCTTTATTCACAAAAACATGTCTATCGAGCGTCAGGCGGAAGAAGTTCGCCGCGTGAAGAAGCATGAATCCGGCATCGTATCCGATCCACAGACCGTTCTGCCAACCACCACCCTGCACGAAGTGAAAGCCCTGACCGAACGTAACGGCTTTGCCGGTTACCCGGTGGTGACCGAAGAGAACGAGCTGGTGGGTATCATCACCGGCCGTGACGTGCGTTTCGTGACCGACCTGAACCAGCCGGTTAGCGTATATATGACACCAAAAGAGCGTCTGGTGACCGTGCGTGAAGGTGAAGCGCGTGATGTCGTCTTCGCAAAAATGCACGAAAAACGCGTTGAGAAAGCGCTGGTTGTGGATGCGAACTTCCACCTGCGCGGTATGATCACCGTTAAAGACTTCCAGAAAGCAGAACGTAAACCTAACGCCTGTAAAGACGAGCATGGCCGTCTGCGCGTTGGCGCTGCGGTTGGCGCAGGTGCCGGTAACGAAGAGCGTGTTGATGCGCTGGTTGCCGCAGGCGTTGACGTGCTGCTGATTGACTCCTCCCACGGCCACTCCGAAGGCGTTCTGCAGCGTATTCGCGACACCCGTGCGAAATATCCTGATCTGCAGATCATCGGCGGTAACGTGGCGACGGGCGCAGGTGCTCGCGCGCTGGCTGACGCAGGTTGCAGCGCGGTGAAAGTGGGTATCGGCCCTGGCTCCATCTGTACAACCCGTATCGTGACCGGTGTAGGTGTTCCACAGATCACTGCGGTTTCTGACGCGGTTGAAGCGCTGGAAGGCACCGGTATTCCGGTCATCGCAGACGGCGGTATCCGCTTCTCTGGCGACATCGCTAAAGCGATCGCCGCAGGTGCTTCCGCGGTGATGGTTGGCTCCATGCTGGCAGGGACTGAAGAATCCCCGGGTGAAATCGAACTCTACCAGGGCCGTTCTTACAAATCTTACCGTGGTATGGGCTCTCTGGGCGCGATGTCTAAAGGTTCTTCTGACCGTTACTTCCAGACCGATAACGCTGCTGACAAACTGGTGCCGGAAGGTATCGAAGGCCGCGTTGCCTATAAAGGCCGTCTGAAAGAGATCATTCACCAGCAGATGGGCGGCCTGCGCTCCTGTATGGGTCTGACCGGCTGTGGTACCATTGACCTGCTGCGTACTAAAGCGGAATTCGTACGCATCAGCGGTGCGGGTATCCAGGAGAGCCACGTTCACGACGTGACGATCACCAAAGAGTCCCCGAACTACCGTCTGGGCTCCTGATAAGTTTCCGCGCCCGGCTCATGCCGGGCGCTCTGTTTTTGTTTCACTTGCCTCGGAATTAGCGTCAATGACGGAAAACATTCATAAACATCGCATTCTCATCCTGGACTTTGGTTCTCAGTACACTCAGCTGGTGGCGCGTCGCGTGCGTGAACTGGGCGTTTACTGTGAACTGTGGGCGTGGGATGTCACGGAAGCACAGATTCGCGAATTCAATCCAAGCGGCATTATCCTGTCCGGCGGCCCGGAAAGCACCACCGAAGAGAACAGCCCGCGTGCGCCGCAGTATGTGTTCGAAGCGGGCGTGCCGGTATTCGGCGTCTGCTACGGTATGCAGACCATGGCAATGCAGCTGGGCGGCCACGTAGAAGGCTCTAACGAGCGTGAGTTTGGCTATGCACAGGTTGAAGTGGTGAACGACAGCGCGCTGGTGCGCGGTATCGAAGACTCCCTGACCGCAGACGGCAAACCGCTGCTGGACGTGTGGATGAGCCACGGCGATAAAGTGACCGCTATCCCGTCCGACTTCGTGACCGTTGCCAGCACCGAAAGCTGCCCGTTCGCGATTATGGCGAACGAAGAGAAACGCTTCTACGGCGTGCAGTTCCACCCGGAAGTGACTCACACCCGTCAGGGTATGCGCATGCTGGAGCGCTTCGTGCGCGATATCTGCCAGTGTGAAGCGCTGTGGACCCCGGCTAAAATCATCGACGACGCCGTTGAGCGCATCCGTCAGCAGGTTGGCGATGACAAAGTCATTCTCGGCCTGTCCGGTGGCGTTGACTCCTCCGTAACCGCGATGCTGCTGCACCGCGCTATCGGTAAAAACCTGACCTGCGTATTCGTGGACAACGGTCTGCTGCGTCTGAATGAAGCCCAGCAGGTCATGGACATGTTTGGTGACCACTTCGGTCTGAACATCGTTCACGTGGAAGGCGAACAGCGCTTCCTGGACGCGCTGGCCGGTGTCAACGATCCGGAAGCCAAACGTAAGATCATCGGCCGCGTCTTCGTGGAAGTGTTCGACGAAGAAGCGCTGAAGCTGGAAGACGTGAAGTGGCTGGCACAGGGCACAATCTACCCTGACGTGATCGAGTCTGCGGCATCCGCAACCGGTAAAGCACACGTCATCAAATCTCACCACAACGTGGGCGGCCTGCCGAAAGAGATGAAGATGGGTCTGGTTGAACCGCTGCGTGAGCTGTTCAAAGACGAAGTGCGTAAGATCGGTCTGGAACTGGGTCTGCCGTATGACATGCTCTACCGTCACCCGTTCCCGGGGCCGGGTCTGGGCGTGCGTGTGCTGGGCGAAGTGAAGAAAGAGTACTGCGACCTGCTGCGTCGCGCGGACGCGATCTTCATCGAAGAGCTGCACAAAGCTGACCTGTATAACAAAGTGAGCCAGGCGTTCACCGTGTTCCTGCCAGTTCGCTCCGTCGGCGTTATGGGCGATGGCCGTAAGTACGACTGGGTTGTTTCCCTGCGTGCGGTGGAAACCATCGACTTCATGACCGCGCACTGGGCGCACCTGCCGTATGACTTCTTAGGCCGTGTGTCTAACCGCATCATCAACGAAGTGAACGGTATTTCCCGCGTGGTGTATGACATCAGCGGTAAGCCACCGGCTACGATTGAGTGGGAATGATGTATAGCTAGTTCATAGCACATCATATCTATTCAATCTCTCCTCTAACCCTCTGTAATCACAGAGGGTTTTTGTTTATATCTACTCATATCTATTCACTCTACACCACATTTTTCGACGGTACAGGTGACGGTATTACCCGAAAGGTATACTCTCATACCGACAAAAAAATGGATGCATTACGGGTGAATTGTGCTTACTGATACCAAACTGAAAAACCTGAAGCCGCAGGAGAAACTGTATAAGGTTTCCGACCGTGACGGGCTGTATGTCGCCGTGCTCACGTCAGGCTCTGTCTCGTTCCGCTACGACTACCGCATTAATGGCCGCCGGGAAACGCTGGTTATCGGCCAGTACGGTCGTGACGGTATCAGCCTTGCCGAAGCGCGCGAGGAACTCATTGCCGCCAAAAAGCTGCTGAAGTCAGGCCAGTCGCCTGCTGCGGCGAAACGTGACGGTATCAGGCAGATCGCCGGGGCCGAAACATTCACGGTATATACCGACGCCTATATGAAATATGTCACCCTGGCAGACAGCACCCGCGCCATGAAGCAGGCAGTGATCGACAGGGATATTCTCCCGGCGCTCGGCAACAAGATGATGACTGAGATAACAACCAGAGTGGTGCGCGACCTTTGCGATCGTATCGTCGAGCGTGGCGGCCGGGCGACGGCGATTCAGGTCAGGGAGATAATCAGCAGCGTCTATCGGTACGCAAATGACCGCGGGCACGGCCTGTTCAATCCGGCGGCCGACATTAAGCCATCATCAATTGCCATGTTTAAGGCGCGCGAGCGGACACTGTCGCCTGAGGAGATCGGCATATTCTTCCGAGCGCTGGATGACGTCGGCGCGATGGGCACAATGAAGATGGCGCTGAAGCTGGTACTGCTGACGCTGGTTCGCAAAAGCGAATTCACTTACGCGACGTGGCAGGAGATCGATTTCAGGAACTGGACATGGACGATCCCCGCCGACCGAATGAAGGCCAGGCGCGCACATGTGATTTATCTGCCGAAGCAGGCGCAGGATCTGCTGGTGGGGTTGCAGATGTGTGCTGGCGGCAGTGAATACCTGGTTCCAGGGCGCTACAACTTCCGCAAGCCATTATCGAATGCCGCACTGAACTCGCTGATAGACCGGACCGTAGAGGCCATAAACAAAGACTGCGAAAAGATACAGGGCTTCACCGTGCATGACCTGCGCCGCACGGCCAGCACGCTGCTGCACGAAGCTGATTACCCGTCAGACTGGATAGAGAAAGCGCAGGCGCACGAGCTGAAGGGCGTTCGCGCGGTGTACAACAAAGCGGAGTATGCCCGGCAGCGCGCCTATATGTTGCAGCAGTGGGCAGATATGGTTGATGCCTGGATTAACGGGGAGCACACCGATCTGGTGCCTTTCTCCCCGTCTAAGTTTGAGAGGTGGATGGAAGGAAAGGATTAAGCTGCCTCCCGTCTTGCCAGGCGTGAATTGCCATATGCCATAAGAGTATCGCGTTCAACCGTTGTAAACTCGCAATGCGTTCTCGGGTATGGCTTCCAGATGAGCAGTAAGGATCCTTTGTTGTTGCCGCTGACCGGCTTACCGGTGACTGGGTTGATAAATGCCAGCCGTCCGGCGGTGATGAAGCGAACCTCGCTGGCAGTCTGTATCGCCTCCTTAAACCAGCCAACCGATGTGTCTGCCGGGACCAGCATGACCGTGCCGATCTGATTTGCGCTCTCGGCGGCGGCTTTTTTTACGAATGGAGTAATGTCGCTATACGGAGGGTTCATCCAGACGTAGCCTGGCACATTCAGGTAATCAGACCATGGCGTTTCCAGCGTATTCTGCTCGGCGGTGATGAAATTCCGGCACAGTGCGTTATGCTGCGCCGCGGCGGCATCCAGCTGGAAGCAAAACTCAGCATCAAGGGCAGCGAAGAGGGCTGGTGGAGTGCGCCAGAGGTCTCGCTGGTCGAGCGGGGTTTTACTTCCACCATAATCACCATTCGTCTTCTCGCCTGGCAGCGCGGCGGCGATGCGCTCACCAATCCAACGCATAACCGGTACTGCCATGCTATTTCCGATGGCTTTATAGCGTGGCCCGTCCGGGCATTCATCAGCATCCTTCCCGCGCCAGCCGATCAGAGTGTGATTATCAGGAAAGCCCTGAAGGCGCTCGCACTCAATCGGAGTAAGTCGGCGCACGGCAACACCATGCATTACCGCCGGTGCAAGGTTGGTTCCGCTGCTGGCGCTGGTTAATGTAGGTGATTGCTCTTCCGCATAACCAATGCCACCCGCTTTCGCACCCTGTCCGGCCTTGAACGCATACGCAATAGCTGGCGGCTGGCCGCTGTTAGCGTGGCTTTTATCGTGGTTTCCTGCACGAATCGTTGGCGATAAATCCGACGTAGCATCAGCGCCATTATCTTTGTAGCTAAATGCGATGCAGGCGTTTTCTTGTCCGTTGTTGCGGCCAAGTGTGTGCGCCAGTTCGCAATTGGTATCTGGATCCTGCGTACCGTGCACTGCGAAAGTCTCAGTATCAAAATCCAACCTGATTCCATGCGCGGTACAGGCGGTCGCCACATCAATATGACCGGCAGTATTGCCACCGCCAAAAGCAATCAGGTGTCCAGCTTGTGCCTGATTGTCGTCTGCGCCACACGTTCCAACGCCTCGTGCAGTAAGGGCGGCAACAGCCTTTTGCGTTTCTCGGCGCGGCGCAGAATCCCGGCGCACGCTGTCGAGCTCAAAAAGTACCGCTGCGGGATCGAATCCTTTTCGAGCACTTGCGACAACGAACACACGGCGGCGTCGTTGGGCCACTCCGAAAAATTGAGCATCAAGGACGCGCCAGGCAATAACCCTTTCTGGTCCAGACACACAACCTGCGTGCGTCCATTTTCCCCCTGCTGGCTGCAATTCACTGCTTTCTCCGGCAAGTCCTGCCAGAAAGCACCCGAAGGCATTGTCTTTGCTGCTGAGCACGCCGGGGACGTTTTCCCAGACGATGATTGCTTCTGGTTCACCGCGTTCGCGGCGCTTTGCGTCGATTTCATTGGCTAATTCCACGTAAGAGAGGGTTAACTGCCCGCGGTCATCAGACAGACCTTCGCGTAAGCCGGCGATGCTGAATGCCTGGCAAGGCGTGCCACCGACCAGAACATCAGGCGCTTCAACTTCACCATCTCGTACCGCATCGGCGATTTTGGTCATGTCGCCAAGATTGGTTACTTTCGGCCAGTGATGGGCGAGGACAGCTGAGGGGAAGGGTTCTATCTCAGAGAACCAGGCAGGTTTCCAGCCAAGAGGTTCCCACGCTTTACTGGCTGCTTCGATGCCGCTGCACACGCTTCCGTATTTCATTCCGCCACCTTCTTACTGTTCATCAGCTCAGCCAGGCGCTGAGCCTTCAATGGGTTTCTGATAACGTCGCCGCTTGGTGCTACCCATCCGCGGCGAATGATGGAATAGGGCAGCGTGACACTGCCCACGGTGATCCCGTCGTGCGGATTAGTCATACACCACCCCGCGACATCCGATCCCGCTGTAGTCCAGGTGCGGCGTGCGGTTCCCTTTGGTTATGCACTGCTGGCGGCGCACCGCGATACGGGCGCGTTCCACTTCACCAACGGCCGCATCCAGGCACTGGAGCCAGAGGCGGGCCGCGATGCGATAATGACCGCGGCGCTCGCGCTCGATGGCGCGGCTTTCGATCTCCATTGCTTCCGGGGTTACTGCCACAACTTTTTCAGTTCCGCGCTGCGATGCTTTGTTCATGTGATATTTTTCAAGGCGGGTTAATTTTCTCATGCCCAGAGTCCTCTCAACTGATTACCGCCGCCAGCCACATCAGGTAGGCGACCACGGCCAGATACAGGTACACATCTGACCATCTGCTGATATGCTTCTTCAGCGCCGTCATGCTGCTGCACTCACGGCAGCACCCTTCACAGGCCGATACTTCCGCAGCTCAACCGGTGGCTTTTTTCCCTGGAATTCGTCCGGGCTGTTCTTCCTGCGATCGTCAAGCCACTTCTCCACTTCTTCCTGGGTCCATGCCACTTTCCCATCGGTGATGTACCAGCGTTTCGGGAATTCGCCATCACGCTCCAGTCGGTCAATCGTGCTCCATGACAGTGGCACCACCTCAAGGAGTTTTTTCTTACTCAATGCACCTTTCATAAATACCTCTCTTGGTTGCAGGTGTGGCGCCGTGGCGCCACGGTGGTGATTACATAGGGACTTCGTTCAGCTCATCGCGGCGGATGGTGTACACGTCAGTAGCTTTAGCCAGGCGTTCATCATCGTTAGCGAGCTTTTTGGCGACGTATTTGTAGGCGTTATCCAGATCCTTCAGTGTGTTGTAGTTCATCGCTGCGTCAGTGAAAGCGCACAGAATCTCTTCTGGATCGCGGTCATCGCTGCTCTTTGGTTTCTCTTCCTGCTTTTGCTCAGGCTTGGAGTTGATCAGCTTGTTCATGCCGGACGCGGTTGCAGGTGTCGGCGTGATATCGCGTTCAACGCGCGGTGCCGTTTCCTGCAATTCGTCAGGGGTGTACACGCCAAGCAGGACATCAGGAGCATTCAGGCGAGCCCAGCGTTTAACGCACAGGTATGCGAGCTGCTGGCGAGGGTCCTGCTCCCAGAGAGGGGAGTTACGCACTCCGGCCTGGGCCATGCTGATTGTCAGTTCGCGTGGTTCTGATTCGCCTTTGAGGGTCGCCCACACGGTTACTGTCAGGTTCGGCGATTTGTCGGTTTTCCCGTTAACTTTCGACCAGTCACCATCCCAGCGATAATTCAGACGGGTGGCCAGAAGATTGGAAGAAGACACAACCGCGTTCACCAGTTGCGCTTCATAGCCCAGCGTTCCGTTAACAACGTGCGTTTTCTGCGCCACGGCGAACGGGTTCATCCCCCACTGCGCCGCCTGCATGGTCACGGCCAGGCAGTCAGCAGGTTTTCCTGCCAGATGCGCCGGAACGGTGGCTTTACTGTCAGCCATCAGGGTTGCGAAACGCACCAGGCGGTCCATACCCTCAGGGCTGAAGATTGCCGCGGCGGTGCCAACGGTAGCGCCAGGCTGCGATGTGATTGCGATGTCGTTGCTCATACGTACATATCCTGTTTGCGTGCCCACTCAGGGCGTTTAATAATTTCAAATCCACCCCAGTCGCCTGACTCCCGGCACTGGTGGTAGGTATTCAGATCCCGGCGGAACAGTGCGTGCCCGGCGTCAACATCCGGCGAATCAAGCTCAAACACGCGCACCGGATAGCGGCCGCAGTCGATGGTTTCGCTCACTGCCAGGAAGAAGAATCCGTGCGGCTCACCGGTGGTCTGCTGCGCGCCTTCGCGGTACATGGCGTCCTGAACGTGGTACCGGAATTCCTCTACGTGGCGGGCGAACCGCTCCATGTCTGCAACCTTCTTCACGTCCAGCAGCGCAGGGTGATACTTCAGGCGCTTGTCCGGGCGAATGCGGCACAGTTCTCCAGTCTCTGGATCCGTCCAGTAGTGCGATGCTTCACAGAATCCCTCAGCTTCCAGAAGCCAGCGCGCCGCAGGGTGTGCCATCGCGCTGTCGCGCATAAGTTTCAGCTTGCGGCCCTGCTCAGCATCCATCACCGTCATGCCCATTCCAGCAACATCATTCAGGAATGCGGCTTCATCCTCTTTACCTGCTGTCGTGCGGCGGTTGAACTGCGGCGCCACTATGAAACGCTTATCGAATTCTTCCGGCTCCAGCAGCAGGCAGTGCAGGGCAGTACCCATATCCAGCGCCTTCAGCTTTTCGGTGTCAACCGGCGCGGATTTCTGCCACTGCAACAGGGCCGGGCTCAGTGCCACCATATCCAGCTGCGACTTACTCACGCCGTCTCCGGCGTGGTAATCCTCGTTGCTTATGTCGAAATAAATGCCAGGTTTCATGCCGCGTTCCTCGCCGTGTCCAGCTGGTCAGCCAGATCCCACTTCGCGATGATGCTGGTCAGCGCGGCCTGGTATGCTGCGAGTGCCTCTTCGAATTCCGGGCTCATCATCAGCTCTTCCAGAATCTCGGTGCGCACGCCTTTGCGCTCCAGCGCATAGAAAGGTTCCTGCAGCTGGTGGTGCTTAATTGCGTCGATCAGCTCTACCTGGCGCTCGTAGTGCAACTGGCTCAGCTGGTAGTCGCTGTCGATGCTGGTCATGATTTTTTTCAGGTTATTAATCTGCTGGATGTTCACTTGCTCACCCCCATATCCATTTCAGTTTTTACTGCCATCTTGGTGACAAACGCCCAGTTGATGGCCTCATGCAGAGTGCGGCACTTGGTGCTCATCACCCCGCACGCCGTAACGCAGTACCAACCGTTGATGATTTTCCACTGCATAATTCGTTACCTCAGTGTTACCGTTGAGGTAATAATTATCCTTATGTGGTTTGAAGTCAATAGGTATGATTATAAAAAATTACCCGTGGGGTAATTATGCAGGCAATAAAAAAGCCGCTCAATGGCGGCCTAGTATCTGAAATTTATGGTTTTACTCTTGCGCTTTACCGTTCTGAACAATCACAAAATCTACGTAGCTCTCGATCTTGCTTTTCTCGCTCTCAGGTAACAATGCGTAGCGGGCCCGGTCGTAATGGATGGTCGCCGGGTCGCGGGGATGGATGAGCAGCTCATAGCCGCGGCGCCCGAAAGCGCTGGCGATCGCCTCCAGGGTGGATATAGAAACGCTAACCTCATTGTTCAGCATGCGCTGGATTGTCGCCTGGGCAACGCCGGACGCTTTCGACACCTTACCCTGCGACGACAGGTCGCGGTTGTTCTGCATCCACGCTTCGAGATTATGCGCCGCCAGTTGACCGATATCGGAAGGGGTGATCTCCTCCTGGGGGATGGCAACAGCAGATAATGAGTGGTCGACGTCCAGCCAGTTCGACGGCTTGTTCGCTGCCTTCTCAATCTTGCGCGCCACCGTATCGCCGACAACCTTCTGCCCGCGGGCCCAGCGGTTCACCAGGTTTGCCTGAGTTCCCAGTTTTTCCGCCAGACGAGTCTGCACCCCGTTAAAGTCACGGTCGATGATATCGTTAATATTCTGCCTGCGGATATCCTGAATACTTTTCATGCTCTGGTGATTCGCCTCATATATGAATTAGTTAGTGGTTCAATTAAAAGCGAATTTACCTCACAGGTAAATGCACCCGGCAGGTAACAAACCTTGATTTTTATTACCTTCTGGGTGAATATTTGTTATCTGAAATTAATATCAGGCAATAGCTATGAGCGAGAACGAAAAATTCGACTTCAAAAAACACTGGTTGCAACTCACTCCTGACGAGCGAAATGCCTTTGCTGACGAGGCCGGAACGACCAGCCACTACATCCAGACGCATCTTACAGGTCGTCGGAAAATGCCCGGTAAGACATTGATGAATGGGCTGTTTAAGGCATGCAAACAACGCGGATGGGTAAGAACTAAGCCTGAGCTGGCTATCTTCTTCTACGAATAAAGCCTCCTTCCAAACCCCATCAGGCCGCCTTCTGGCGGTCTTTTCATATCTATTCAGTCCTCTCAGGTAATAATGATCCGAATATGGTTGATCTTTTTTCGGCCATCGCACAAAATTACCAAAGATAAATTTCAAAGAGAGGTGCAAATGAAGCGATTAACACAGCGTGAAGCTCTCGAAATGGGTCTCGCCAGGTTCTACACCGGCAAGAAGTGCATTCACGGGCATGACAGCGAGCGATACACCCTCAGCGGTGAATGCGTTAAGTGCAACAACGAGCGGGCGCGACGCCAGCAGCAGCTGCGCTCAGAAAAAATGAAAGAGGCTAAACGGTCCAGGGTGAATGCATGATCCATTACCACGGAGGACCAATAACCCCTGACACATGCGCACTGAAAGCATGGAAAGGCCGTCATGCATTTATCAGCTTCGCCAACCCAGGGCAATTAAACCTTGCCAGCGAGGTAACTCAGTCTTTTGCGCTGGATAACGGCGCATTCAGCTTCTGGACGAAAAATCGCGTTGTTAACTGGAATGACTACTACGCGTTTGTAGGCCGCTGGATGAATCACCCTCGCTTTGCTTTTGCTGTTATCCCTGACGTGATCGGCGGGACCAGTGAAGAGAACGACGCGCTAATCGCGGAGTGGCCGCACGGCAAAGTAGTCGGCGCTCCGGTGTATCACTTCAACGAGCCTGACGAGCGCTTCATCCGTCTGTGTCACGAATTCCCTCGTGTATGCATCGGCAGCATGGGTGAATACGACGCGAAGCGCCCGCGCTCATGCCGGGCAAAGTTACGCGATCTCATCCAGCATGTTGTAGACAAAAACGGCTACCCAATAACGAAGCTTCACGGCCTGCGCATGCTGAACGCCGATATATTCCGCTATATCCCCCTGTCGTCAGCTGACAGCACAAACGTTGCGAGGAATATAGGGATTGATAAGGCATGGGATAAATCAGCTTACGCGCCGGCGAGCAAAGAAACCCGCGCCGCTGTTCTGGTAGAGCGCATAGAGGCATACAACAGCGCCAGCTCGTTGCAGTACGACGAAAAACGAGACCGTTTCACTCCCCAACTGGCTTTCGAAATTTGAGAGGTTTATATGGCCGGTGACTGGATCAAGATGCGTGCCGACCTGCACACGCACCCAAAAGTTGTCCGCATGGCGTCCGCATTGAAAGCGGACAGATTGCGGATAGTTGGCGGACTACATTCCGCATGGTGTCTTTTCGATGTCCACTCCGTTGACGGTTTGCTTGACGGATACAGCGCGGACACTCTCGACGACCTGATCGGCTTCCCTGGATTTTCCCGGGCAATGATGGCCGTTGGATGGCTCGAAGAAAATGGCGAAAGCCTAGTAATGCCGCGCTTTGAAGCCCATAACGGGCAGTCTGCCAAGCGTCGCGCACAGGACGCAGACAGGAAGAGAAACGTCCGCAAAGCGTCCGCATCAGAAGCGGACAAAAAGCGGACCAGAGAAGAGAAGAGAAGAGAAGATATAAAAGATAAACCCCACATAGGGGGCGAGCAAAATTTACCTGTGGATAACTCTGCTGGTGGCGGTGAACCAGATCCGGATGCGAAAAACGCGATGCTGAATGGCTACGTTGCTCCGGGTGGAATGGGGGAGTTTGGTAAATTCCAGATGCACGACAACTGGAATCCGGATCCGCAGTTCATCAGGAGAGCTTCTCAATGGGGCATAAACCTGAAGGCGGAGATCACGCCGTTCGAGCTGGCAGACTTCATCACGTACTGGAAGGCGGAGGGTAAGTCATTCCATCACGACCAGTGGCAGCAGAAGTTGGCGAGAAGCGTGCAGCAGTCCAGGTCAAGGCCAGTCGCCCAGCAGCAGCGAAGGGATATCAACGACGTTCCGGAGCCGGACAAAGCCATACCACAGGGATTCAGGGGCTACCAGGCTACATAGTGAGGTTTCCATGGCAAGACCAAACACGTACTCAGAACGTAAGGCAGCCGTCAGGCTGATCATAACCGCTGCAAAAGAGCGCGGTAGGATAACAACCAGGCAGGCAGCAGAGATTCTCGGCCTCCACCTCAACACTGTAGAGAAATATTTCAGAGACGCAGAGAGGAGCGGAGAGGTAATACGTCACGGGAAATGTGGACTGTTCAGGGATTACAGGGCCACGATTGATTTCGATATGGAAAGGTTTTCAAGGCAATACGGGAAAGGGAAGTAGTAAAGCAGAAGCACCGGCGCGGCAGCGCATTTTTTTACGCCAGTACAATTACCTTGCAGGTAACAAAATATGCGCATAGCTATTGATTTTAACTCTAATGTGGATTTAAATTACCTAAGGGGTAAATCATGAGAAAGCAGTTACAGGCTCTTGGTCGACTCAAGACAGGCCAGATGAACAAGACGGAAGAGGCTTATGCCGAGCACCTGAAGCGCATCACCGGCACTGTCATAGCCTGGTACAAGTTCGAAGGCATCAAGCTGCGACTGGCTGACAACACGTTCTACACGCCGGACTTCGCAGTAATGCTCACCACCGGTGAGATGGAGTTGCACGAAGTGAAAGGGTTATGGACTGACGACGCTAGGGTAAAAATCAAGGTCGCCGCCGACATGTACCCGTTCACGTTCAGAGCGCTCAAGCCAATACCAAAAAGCAAAGGTGGTGGCTGGAACTGCGAAACGTTCTGAATCGACGATCCTTTTAGATATCAACGTAATCAATAACTTATACGGGTAAGCGGGGGTAAAGATGAAACCGAGTTATGAAGAACTTGAAGAGCAACTGAACAGATCGCGACGTCTCTGTGATGCCGCGCTTGCGAATGAGCGGGTCTGGGAAACGGCAATGATGAAGGCCTGTGGCGAAGATGGGCCTAAATCAGTGGCTGATAAGTTCTCCGAACTGCAAGCCAGATGCGCGGCGCTGGCTGCGGAGAATGCGGGGCTGAAGTCGTTCATTTCTCAGAGCTGTTATTCATATGATGGCGATGGTAGCGACGTTTGTGATTCTTACGTCAATGCTGAGGAGTCGCAGATGTTCCCGAAAACCCCAGCTACCGAAGCTTTCCTGGCTGGAGTGCAATCAAAAGCTCGCGAAGAAGGTGCTTACTTTGTTGCTAATCGAATGCTTGCTGCATGGGATGCCGGATTTATCGACGACACCGCAAGGAACGCTGCGGACATCGCACGAATGATACTAACTTCCACAGAGTTTATGGCTGACGCGCCAGAGGGGGATTTCGATCGCTCGTTCGCTGATGGAGTACTCGAAGACATAGCTGCCCAACTTCGCCAGGAGGCCGCCCAATGAGCAACTTCGACAAACGCGCATTACGTAAGGCTGCGATGCATGCAAAGACGACGGATGACTGGGGCTGTGATGCTGACAACTTCCACGACAAAGCGACGCCTGATGCTGTGCTGGCGCTGCTGGATGAGCTGGAATCCGTACAAACGGTTTCTGCTGCACGTCTTGTAGCAATAGACACTACCCACAAGATGTTTCAGCGTGAGCGAGACAGGGCAGAGAAAGCAGAGAGGCGGATTGCTGAGCTGGAGGCGCGTGAAATTAATCTGCCTCCATATTCGTTCTTCGACTTCAAGCAAGGCTCTCAGTTCAAAAGTGGCGCTTATTGCCATATTGATTCTGTAAACAAAGAGCTATCCAAGCATGGAATCAAGATGATCGCCGCATCCGGTAAAGGAGAGGCATCATGAGCACTATTACCAAAGAATGGCTGCAGAAGGCCATTAGCCAGAACGAAAACATGCGAGATGAAATACCGTTCGGTTGGGACGAAGACGACATCAACATGCTGGAAGCTCTGCGTATCGCGCTGGCATCGATGGAAGCTAAAAGCCGCAAACTCTTTACCTGTAGCGGGTGTGGTGCCGAAGGTTTGGACGAGCCGTTAGAGTCGAAGTGCCATTGCAATGAAGATGGTGCACATTGGGTTGAAAGCGTTGTCTACACCGCCCCTCCAGCGCCGGTATCTGTACCTGATTACCCTGACGTCTTGCCATGTTCGGTGATGCTGGAGCCTGGGTTACGGTTTGGTAAGGGTGTTCCGACAAAAACAATGCTGGGTGCCCTGCAGCGTCGCGCAGAACATTACGCAGAGCTTGAAGCTATGACACCGGAACAGCGTGCTGAGCATGATGCAGGAATGAAGGAATTCGCCGCCATGCTTCAGGGTGCCGAGCAACAAAATCGACAACAAAATATTCCTGAAAATATTCCAGCCACACAGTTTAAGCCGGTAGCAGACCTGTTCGGCTTAACCTCACCAACTGGCAGCGAAACATCATTCACTTTCGACGCTGTTGAAGCTCGCGATTTTATTGATGGCGGGTGGTCATGTCAGGAGTACGTGGAGCTTGAACGCTTTCAGGAAGCGATAACCAACCATACCGAGGATAAGCTCGCTATGGTCGACCATTCCGGTGACTCCAACAATATGGTTGAACCTGTAACGACGGCTTACAAGTTGCCTCCGCATATTTTCAGAGAACTGGTGAATAGACTCCGTGATACAGCAGTTAAATATCAGGGATGTCAGCAGTTACGAGAGCAATTAAGCCGCACCCTGCAGGAGGTAATTCAGCCAGCAGCACCGCAGCAGGAGGTGAAGTGATGGACGCATTCAGAGAATTCAGCGCGACGGACTGGTTATTTTTCGCAACGCTGTTGATCGTATGGTTTTACATGGTCGCAAAAGCGTATAGCTGGTTAATAGGAGTACTGCTTCGCCGCGGTTGGAGATTGTGGAATCGCAAGGACGAGCAAACCCTGGCTATGGACTCGTTTTACGAGGCGTTCAGGCTGGCAGATATCGAGCCTGGTCAGAGAGTGGTTATTACTACCGAAAGCGGTATGACGATCCACATTCTTCGGCCAAAAGGTAATCCCAATGCCTAACCCATTCGATGCAGTAATGTTCGTGCTGCTGGTATACGCAGCAGTTCAGGAAATAGGGTGGCTGCCATGGTGAGCAAACTAAAACAGCGGCGCTTGCGCCGCCTTAAGGCAGATGTGGCATGGTGGCGCGAAGAGGTAGAGGATTGCCACGCCCGCCTGCTGGAGTTAGCCGGCGAAATCGACAGACTCAAAAAGCTGGTTATCCGCGTGCCGATGCCGGTGGTGGTGCCAGAGTCAGTGGCAGATGAACTTAAACTCAGAGAGGTGGGGTGATGGATGATATTTGCGTGTTCCGCGATGATGCAAAGAACTGCATTGTGCTGAAAGACGGTGAGAAGCTTTTCACGTTCACGCCTGAGCAGTGGTCGGTTATCTGCATGGCGGCAAACTCTGACATGGAAAATCGCCTGTACGCGCTGAAACACGGTGAAACGATGCGCCTGGAACGTGAGCGGACCTGGGAAGAGAACCGCGCTGCGGTGGGGAGATATTAATGGATTGGGGTTTTGTAGTCGTATTCAGCGTCCTGGTTATATCATTTTTTGGATTCTGTGCCTGGCTGGCTTGGCTAGACTTCAGTGGAAAGGGCAATGGCTAAAACCGCAGCAGAACGCAAAGCAGCGCAGCGTGCCCGTCAGGCGGAAGCCGGTGAGCGCAAGCTGGAGCTGGTGCTCGACGAGCAGGAAATGGAGATGCTGGCGCGGAACTGCGCGGATCGCCGCCCGGGCCGCGAGCCATACGAACTGAGCGAGTACATTGCTCTGCTTATCCGCCAGGATGATGCCCGGGTACGCGGTCGCATCAAAGCTATCAGCGCCAACCAGTGCGGCAAGTGTGGCGACAGCCTGCCGGTGAAGTCCTGCCCATGCGCCGGCGATTCGGCTTGTTGGGTAACGCAGGGCTGGCATGAAACGAAACTTGCGGTGTGACCTGTCACGGCGTATTGACTAAATCCTCACATGATTATACTGTTTAAATGTACAGTATTTTTATGTGAGGTTCCATTATGGGCTTTCAATCTCCGGCAACAGACTACGCAGAATCCCGCCTTACCATCACCAGCCTGTGCGGCTACGACGGAAACTGCCGCACCATTGAGACTTCTTCCGGTTACGCAATCTTTAACGTTTCACTCAAACCAGATGCGGGTGACACTGTGCTGATTTCATATTGCGGCCGAACAGAGTTTGCCGTGGTGCAGGGCAAGGCGCTGATAACTCCTGACGGTGAAGCGCTGGAAGGCGATGCGCTGGACGATACGACAGTGCATGGTGTGGTTACCCATTTCCTCAACCGTGTTGATCGTCAGGAAGGCGATCCGATACCAGTCATGTAACATCTGCGCGGGCGTGATAGTATTACCTGCATGGTAATAAAATTACTCAGGTGGTAATTATGTCCGCAACACCAAAACCGCATAAGCGCAAATCAATGCAATTTGAGCCTCTCAGCGTTATGAAGGAGGCTTATTGCCAGGAATACATCAAGTGCCCGGAGAATCAGACTCAGGCGGCGATTAATGCCGGGTACTCTCCCAATACAGCGGCTAAGTTTGCCAGCCAGAATATGCGCGATGAACGAGTCCAGAAACGAATCGCTGAACTGATGGAGGAGCGCAACAAGCGCATGCGCGTCAGTGCTGACTACGTCCTCATGCGCTTGGTGGAGATCGACCAGATGGATGTCCTGGATATCCTGAACGACGACGGCGGGATGAAGCCAATTGCGGAATGGCCGAAGGTCTGGCGTACATCTCTCAGTGCGATGGATATCGCTACCATCAAGACGACTCAGGCCTCACTGCAGAAAGAGAATGGCGAGGCGGATCTGTCTGTTGAGGATGTCGAGCATATCCTGAAGAAGGTGAAGTGGCCGGACAAGGTGAAGAACCTCGAGCTGATTGGTAAGCACGTCGACGTCAATGCGTTCAAAGAGCGCCTGGAGGTTTCCGGCACCGTCACCATCGCCGACCGCATGGCGAAAGCCCGTGACCGCGTTAAGAAACAGGCTGGTGGTGAAGAATGACAGCCGCAGCCATGTCGCCGGAAGAGCAGCTCGTCGAGGATATTGCCTCGTTCACGTATGACCCGCTGGGCTACGCGCTGTATGCGTTTCCGTGGGGCGAGGAGGGTACAGAGCTGGCGCACGCCACCGGTCCTCGTAAATGGCAGGCAGACGCATTCCGCGAGATACGGGATCACCTTCAGAACCCTGCGACACGTCACCAGCCGCTGATGCTGGCCCGAGCATCCGGCCACGGTATCGGCAAATCCGCTTTCATCTCGATGCTAATCAACTGGGGCATGTCCACCTGCGAGGACTGCAAGGTGGTGGTGACCGCCAACACCGACAACCAGCTGCGCACCAAGACCTGGCCGGAAATCATCAAATGGTCGAACCTGGCTATCACGAAAGAGTGGTTCACCTGCACCGCCACGGCGATGTACAGCAACGACCCTGGCCACGATAAACGCTGGCGCGCTGACGCTATACCGTGGTCTGAGCACAACACAGAGGCGTTCGCTGGCCTGCACAACGAGCGCAAGCGTATCATCGTGGTATTCGATGAAGCCTCCAACATTGCCGATCTGGTGTGGGAGGTTGCGGAAGGTGCGCTGACCGATGAGGACACCGAAATCATATGGGTGGCGTTCGGTAACCCTACGCGTAACACCGGGCGTTTCCGCGAATGCTTCCGCAAATACAAGCACCGCTGGAAATGCGCGCAGATTGATTCACGCACCGTGGAAGGAACGAACAAACAGCAACTCCAGAAATGGGTGGATGACTACGGCGAGGACAGCGACTTCGTGAAGGTCCGTGTGCGGGGGATCTTCCCTGACGCGTCTGAGCTGCAGTTCATTCCGACCGGCCTCACTGACGAAGCAATGAAGCGGGTGGTGACCGCTTCGCAGGTGGCGCACGCACCGGTTATTATCGGCGTCGACCCGGCGTATTCCGGCGTGGATGACGCGGTGATATACCTGCGCCAGGGGCTGCACAGCAAAGTGCTATGGACAGGCAACAAGACCACCGATGATCTGATTATGGCGAAGCGCATCGCCGACTTTGAAGACCAGTACCAGGCTGACGCGGTATTTATCGACTTTGGTTACGGTACCGGGCTGAAGTCCATCGGCGACGGCTGGGGCCGGACGTGGCAGCTAATCCCGTTCGGTGGCGGCTCGACAGACCCTCAGATGCTCAACAAACGCGGAGAGATGTTCAACAGCTGCAAGACGTGGCTGAAGCTTGGCGGAGCGCTGGACGATCAGGAGACGGCGGACGACCTGTCGGCGGCAGAGTACAAAGTCAGGGTGGACGGCAAGATAGTCATTGAGCCGAAGGAAGATATCAAAGAGCGCTTGGGCCGCTCGCCGGGCAAAGGTGACGCTCTGCTGCTGACGTTTGCTTTCCCGGTCACGAAGCGCCTGCGCATCCCTGGGCAGGAGAGTCAGCAGGGGAAAGCGGTCACAGATTACGACCCGTGGAAATAACAAAGCCCGCATTAGCGGGCTTGTTCGATGAAACAAACAGACAAAATAGGTTCTGTCCGAGCTGGAGAAAAACCACTAATCTGTGGTTTTTACTGCCAGCTGGTTACACGGCGGAACCTATCTCTTGGCAATGATTTGCCTCAGCTCATCGCGGATAAATTCTTTAAATTCCTTCAGTTGAAGATTGCTTCTGAGGTAGATGCTTTCCTGGGTAAAATGCCAGTCAATACCATCAGGAAGGATGAAATCCCACTGCACGTATCCCGCACCAGTAAGGTGAACACGTTGCTTTGTGAAAAGCTCTTGGTCACCATCAGCGTTAAGCGGCGCCATTGCTAACAACTCGTTTTCGTGTGAGAAGTGTTGCTCTTGCATATTCGGTTCCCGTTAATCTCATTCAGGCAGTATACACAAAGCCCGCGCATCGGCGGGCTGATTGTGACATGTCACGGCGTTATTTTGCTGGTTCTGCCAGCCAGTCATCAGCGAACAAATCACCCTGAGATGGAACCCAACCAGGCTGCATAATTCCCTGTGCGTTTTTCAGGTCGAGATGTGGCGCGATAGTGAATTCACCAGTAATTCCAGCCTTAGCATAGTCACTACCTGGTCGAGGTTCGCTGACTGTATATCCGCCTGCTTTAATGACAAACTGACCTTTGCCATTCCATCCTTCGCGATAAATTTTTGCGCCGGATTTAACTGCCTCAAGAGCTTCACCAAATTTCATTCTCATCACCTTAAAAAAATGCCCGGACGAACCGGGCGAATGATCAACGGAGTGCCTTCCTTGGCAGTTACGGGTTTACAGTGCAACGTCATCGGAATGGCGTTCTGCTGTAAAAAGGGCGGTGGTCAGAAGTGGGAGCAACTGCCACCGCCAAAGCTACACGCATTGCCTGGTACTGCCGTATCACGGTCCTAACGTGATTGGGTTGTGGTGGCCGGTGCTGATCTCCGGCGTTGACTATCACAGGTGTTAGCTGCCACCGCCGAGGCGGGATAGACGTTATGATTTTCACCTGCTTTATTGGCTACTACGGCTTACCAGTTATTTACACAGCTTGTCTTACAGCCTGTCTTGTTCCAGTAGCCACCCGGGCCGCTCCACCCCGCGCATCAGCCTGCGCATTCACCACAACGGAAAGAGCACTGCATGGTTTTACCATTACATCCGAAGATTTATCTGGTGTAGTCAATGCCCTTACCTGTTGTGTGCTCTGTTTCGCTGAGCCAGCGGCAGGTGATCAGGCTGCACCAATGTGGAACTTATTTTCGGCTTTATGCCCATGCCACAACATTGAGAGCACTGCGCCTGTATCGGTTAGCGTCACGGGTTTAACCGGTCACCCCAATGCTCTCATCGTTATGGCCTCGTCTCTTCCGAGGTGTCACACCTGATCGCCACGCTGGTGAAACGCTATGTCGTGCATACCGATAACACTGACTTGCACATTCCGGCTACCCGGTCGGGGATAAGGAACATCAAGGAACCCCGCCGGACCGCTGCGACACATGTGCCATATGCCGTACTGCTCACACCTGGAAGCGCACTCACCAGTTTTGATTTAGCGACAAGACCTCACAGAACCGATATCTAAGTGCGCTTTCATGCTGTGTTACCTGAAGGGTAATAATTGCACGGCATTATGTCAATACACTACGTAAAATAATCCGTATATGGTTAAATTGGTAATAATTTAATCGTGTGTGAGGTTATCGCTATGTGTATCGGCAGCAAGCCATCAGTGCCAGCGGCACCAGAAGTCCAGGCCGCACCTCAGGAGCAGGACGCCGCTGTGGTCAGTGCCCGCGATGACGAAGAGCGGCGCCGCCGAGCTGCAGCCGGTCGTAACTCGACCATGCTCACCGGTGCCCAGGGCGATACTTCCAAAGCCAACACCAGCGGTAAAACGCTGCTCGGTCAGTAACGGAGACCAGAGAGATGGCGGAAACCGAAAAAGAGCGGCTGCTGAAGCAGCTCGCACAGCTGAAGAATGAGCGCACATCGTTCGAGCCGCACTGGCGCGACCTGAGCGACTTTATCAATCCGCGCGGTTCCCGCTTCCTGACGTCTGACGTTAACCGTGACGATCGCCGCAACACCAAAATTGTTGACCCTACCGGCTCACTCGCTCAGCGCATTCTCGCCAGCGGCATGATGTCAGGTATCACCAGCCCGGCCCGTCCGTGGTTCAAGCTGGCAACGCCTGACCCTGACATGATGGATTACGGTCCGGTGAAAGTCTGGCTGGAAGTCGTGCAGCGCCGCATGAACGAAGTGTTCAACAAGTCGAACCTGTACCAGTCTCTGCCTGTGATGTACGCCAGCCTGGGTACTTTCGGTACCGCCGCCATGGCTGTGCTGGAAGATGACCAGGACGTGATCCGCACAATGCCTTTCCCGATTGGCAGCTACTACCTGGCGAACAGCCCACGCGGCAGCGTAGATACTTCCTTCCGCCAGTTCTCCATGAC
Organism: Enterobacter cloacae complex sp. OE43NF; assembly: GCF_023544405.1. NCBI lineage: Bacteria > Pseudomonadati > Pseudomonadota > Gammaproteobacteria > Enterobacterales > Enterobacteriaceae > Enterobacter > Enterobacter cloacae complex sp. OE43NF. The sequence continues at coordinate 17,935 of NZ_JAMJFW010000019.1, read as the reverse complement.
CGTGCGCCAGCTGGTGCAGGAATTCGGCCTGGACAACGTGAGCACGTCCGTTAAGGGAATGTGGGAAAACGGCACATACGAAAACTGGATCGAGGTGAACCACTGCATCACGCCAAACATCAACCGCGACAGCGGGAAGATGGACAGCAAGAACAAGCCGTATCGCTCCGTCTATTTCGAGACTGGCGGCGACGCTGACAAGCTACTGCGTGAATCCGGGTTCGATGAATTCCCGATCCTGGCGCCGCGCTGGGAAGTTAACGGCGAAGACGTTTATGCGTCCTCCTGTCCTGGCATGCTGGCACTCGGACAGGTTAAAGCCCTGCAGGTTGAGCAGAAGCGCAAAGCTCAGCTGATCGACAAAGCCACAAACCCGCCGATGGTCGCTCCGACGTCGCTGAAGAATCAGCGCGTTTCTCTTCTGCCTGGTGACGTGACGTATCTCGACGTGCTGAGCGGCCAGGACGGTTTCAAGCCTGCTTACCTGGTCAACCCGAATACTTCCGACCTGCTGGCAGACATTCAGGATACCCGCCAGACCATCAACAGCGCCTACTTTGTCGACCTCTTCATGATGCTGCAAAACATCAACACCCGCTCCATGCCGGTGGAAGCGGTGATCGAAATGAAAGAAGAGAAGCTGCTGATGCTCGGCCCGGTGCTCGAACGCCTGAATGACGAAGCGCTCAACCCGCTTATCGACCGCGTGTTCTCCATCATGGCGCGCAAGAACATGCTTCCGCCACCGCCTGACGTTATGCAGGGAATGCCGCTGCGCATCGAGTACATCTCCGTTATGGCGCAGGCGCAGAAATCTATCGGCCTCACCAGCCTGTCGCAGACCGTTGGATTCATCGGCCAGCTCGCACAGTTCAAACCTGAAGCGCTCGACAAGCTCGACGTCGATCAGGCTATCGACGCGTTCTCTGAAATGTCCGGCGTATCGCCAACCGTCATCGTTCCGCAGGAGCAGGTGCAGGGCATTCGTGAAGAGCGCGCCAAGCAACAGCAGGCAGCTCAGGCGCTGGCAATGGGTCAGGCAGTTACGCAGGGAGCCAAGACTCTCAGCGAGACGCAGACCACTGACCCCAGCGCGCTGACAGCAATCACTAACGCAGTTGGAGCAGCACAGCAATGACGGACTTCGATGAAGAAGAACTGCGCATTCAGAACGAGCGGAAGAAGAACGATCTGGAGCAGCGCGAGAAGGACGACATCAAGTTCGTCATGGATAGCGAGCAGGGCCGCCGCGTCGTGTGGGGGCTGCTGGAGAAAGGTCAGGTGTTCGGTACCTGCTTCAACGTTGACCCGAACATCACAGCATTCAACGAAGGGCAGCGCAACCTGGCTCTGGTTCTGTTTCAGCGCGTCATGACGCACTGCCCCGATCAGTATCTGAAGATGGCCGCAGAGGCCAGTGAACAGGAGTAACCATGAATTTATTTGAACGTTTGCTGCATCGCCGTCTTTGCAATGAGCAATCCACTGAAGGTGGCCAGGCAGATACAGCTTCAACGGGAGCCACTGAAACCACTCATGGCTCGGGTGAAACGCAGGAGCAAACCCAGGCGCAGGATAACTCTCAGGACACTGATTCTGAGAAAGGTTCTGAAGCTCAGAAAACTGAGGAAGAACTTGCTGCTGAAAAAGCCAAAACCGAAGAAGCAGAAAAGGATAAGAAGCCAGAAGGTGCGCCGGAGAAATACGAGTTCAAAGCTGGAGAAGGCGTTGAGCTGGACACCGAAGCGCTGAAGGACTTCGAGCCTGTTGCCCGCGATCTGAACCTGACCAACGAGCAGGCTCAGAAACTGGTGGATGCATATCCAAAAATTCTTGCCGGTGTGCAGCAGCGTCAGGCAGAAGCCTGGCAGAAGCAGACCGAGGGCTGGGCAGAGACCGTAAAAGCAGACAAGGAGATAGGCGGCGACAAACTGACCGCAAACCTCAGCGCTGCGCAGCGTGCACTGGACCAGTTCGGCACGCCGGAACTGAAAGAATATCTGAACGCTACCGGGCTTGGTAACCATCCAGACCTTGTTAAGACGTTTGTGAAAATCGGTAAAGCCATGTCGGAAGACGGCATGGTCGATGGCAGTAATCAAGGCCAGCGTAGTGCGGCCGAAGTGCTTTATGGCTAATAAGAGAGGATATAACCATGGCTGTTAAAGGCGTAAATGCGCTGACGCTGGCTGACTGGGCTAAGCGCACCGATCCAAACGGGAAGGTAGACAAGATTGTCGAACTCCTTTCCCAGACCAACGAAATCCTGACTGACATGATGTTCGTAGAGGGTAACCTGCCAACCGGTCACCGCACCACCGTGCGCTCTGGTTTGCCTCAGCCAACCTGGCGTTTGCTGAACTACGGCGTTCAGCCAACCAAATCCACTACCGTGCAGGTTACTGACACTGTCGGCATGCTGGAGGCTTATGCCGAGGTAGATAAGTCACTGGCTGATCTGAACGGTAACACTGCTGAATTCCGCCTGTCTGAAGATCGTGCATTCCTCGAAGGCATGAACCAGCAGATGGCTCAGACCCTGTTCTACGGCGACACCAGTGTGAACCCGCAGCAGTTCATGGGCCTGTCATCCCGCTACTCCACCAAATCCGCAGGCAACGGCCAGAACATCATTGATGCTGGCGGCACCGGTACAGATAACACCTCTATCTGGCTGGTGGTCTGGGGTGAAAACACTGTGCACGGCATCTTCCCCAAAGGGCAGAAGGCTGGTTTGCAGACTCAGAACCTCGGCGAGCAGACGCTTACCGATGCCAATGGCGGAAAATACCAGGGTTACCGCACCCATTATAAGTGGGATAACGGCCTGGCTCTCCGTGACTGGCGCTACGTTGTGCGCATCGCCAACATCGATGTGAGCGATCTGTCAGTACCAGGTTCAGCTGCAAATATCGTCAGCCTGATGGTTAAAGCGCTGCACCGCGTCCCTAACCTGAAAATGGGCCGCGCGGTGTTCTACATGAACCGTACCGTTGCCCAGGCGCTGGATCTGCAATCTCTGGATAAAGCCTCTCTGGCTCTTTCCGTAAAAGAGACTGAAGGCGAATTCTGGACCACGTTCCGTGGCATCCCAATCCGTGAAACCGATGCGATTCTGGAAACAGAAGCGCGCGTTGTTTAACGCCTGTCATTAACTGATGGGCCTTAATCGGCCCATAAATGGAGAAAGAAAATGATCCTCGACAAACTGTTGATGTTCTCCGAGAAGCAGGCGGTTACAGCTTCCGCTGCTTCTACGGACGTGATTGATCTCGGCCCTATCGACGGCACCCGCCGCGATATTGGCGTTGGTTATCCGCTGGAGTTCTGGGCAACCGTTGACACCACTGCAACCGCTGCTGGTGCTGCGACCCTCAACGTTCAGTTGCAGACCAGCCCTGATAACTCCACCTGGACCACTATCTACGACAGCGGTTCTCTGGCGCTGTCTGCCCTGACAGTTGGTAAACGCCTGTTCTCTACCAAAGTTCCGGCGGGCGTCCAGCGTTATCTGCGCGTCAACTATTCAGTCGGCACCGGTCCTCTGACTGCTGGCGCGTTCACCTCGGGCATTAATCTGGATGTTGACAACAACACTCCTTATTACCCGACCCGTTCCAAAGTGACTGGCTAAGGTGATGGCAATGGAAAAAGCAAAATACCGCGTCCTGCGCTTATCCCATATTCATAACAACCTCTGGCCTGAAGGTTCAGAAATTGAATATGACGGCGAGCCAGGATCTGCGCTGGAGCCGATCAACGCAGCGGCGAAGGCGGCAAAGGAAAAGGCAGACCAGAAGCGTGGAATCGTGCCGGTTGACTCTCATCCTGAACAACAGGATGAAGATGATGGCCAGGAAGATACCGGCGGTAAAGATGCCAATACCTTCAGTGAAGATGAAGCCGCGCTACGCCAGCAGTACGAAGAACTTTTCAACAAGAAACCTGGCAACATGAACGTTGAAACGATCAAAGAGCGTATTGCGGAAGAACGGCAAAAACTGGGCGTCTAAGCCTCGCTAATAAAACAAGGGGCTTCGGCCCCTTTATTGCAGGAGTCCGCTATGGAACTGGTAAACCTCAAAACTGGAACTGACACCTATCAGGATGAGGATGGTAAAACCCAGACTCGCGATGATTATCCATGGGGCCTTTGCATTGAGCTGAACAACGAGACGCTCGCCAAGCTCAAGGCAACGCCACAATCCGCTGGTACTGAAGTGATGATCACCGCGAAAGCCATAATTCGTTCCACCTCTACTCGAGAAACGGAAGATGGCATGCAGCATAACGCCAGCTTGCAGATTACTGACATGGCACTCAGTCCGGTATCTGGTGAGCAGCCCAAAACTGCCGCCCAAACTCTCTACGGCGGGGAGGATGATTAATGGCCTCCGTTATCGAGATCTGCAACCGCGCGCTGAGCAATATCGGGAACAGCCGCAGCATTAACAGCCTGACCGAGGCCAGCAAAGAAGCCGGGCAGTGCTCCCTGCATTTCGATTCCTGCCGCGATGCTGCGCTTGCGGACTTCGACTGGAACTTTGCCACCAAACGCCTGGCGCTGGCTGATACCAACAATCCGCCTCCGGACTGGGCTTATTCCTACCAGTATCCGACTGACTGCCTGCGCATCACCGAAATTATGGTGCCCGGTATCCGTAATCCGACGGCAGCTATGCGCATCAACTATGAGGTTGGGTCTGATGCCGACGGCACCGGAAAGCTGATCTACACCGATCAGCCTCAGGCATGGTTGAAGTACATCTCGCGCGTCACCGACGTGAACATGTTCGATGCAATCTTCATGGAAGCGCTGTCCTGGCGTCTGGCCGCCGCCATCAATATGCCGCTGACCGGCAGCGCAGATCTCGGTAACAACGCACTGACTATGTACCGCAGCGTCATCCTGAGCGCTGGCTCGCACAGCCAGAACGAATCCCAGGAGCCGCAGCCGCCAGTTGATGAGTTCACCGCAGCGAGGTTGTCATAATGGCTTTCAGTTGGATACAGCCGAGTTTTGCCGGCGGTGAAATTGGCCCGTCGCTGTACGGGCGAATCGATATGTCGAAGTATCAGGTGGCGCTGCGCAAGTGCGATAACTTTATCGTGCGTCAGTATGGTGGGGTGGAGAATCGCCCGGGAACGCGATTCGTCGGAGAGGCAAAATATCCGACTCGAAAATGCCGCCTTATTCCTTTCCAGTTCTCGACCGTCCAGACCTATGCGCTGGAGTTCGGGCACAACTACATGCGTGTCATCAAAGACGGCGCGTATGTGCTGAACAGCAGCAATGTGATCTACGAACTGGCTATGCCTTATGCAGAGGCCGACCTTTTCCGCATTAAATTCACGCAGAGCGCCGACGTGCTTACGCTGGTTCACCCGGCCTACCCGCCGAAGGAGCTGCGCCGCTACGCGCACGACAACTGGCAGATTGTCGACGTCACCACCAAAAACGGACCGTTCGAAGATATCAACGTTGACGAGTCAGTGAAGGTTTACGCCAGCGCCAGCACCGGAACTATTACGCTGACGGCCAGCTCTGCCATCTTTGGTGCTGAGCAGGTAGGGAAACTCTTCTATCTCGAACAGCCGGCGGTTGATTCCGTTCCCGTCTGGGAAACCAGCAAGACCACTGCTATCAACGATGTGCGACGCGCCGACAGCAACTACTACCGCGCCAATACAAGCGGCACCACAGGTACGCTTCGACCGTCTCACACAGAGGGAATGTCATGGGATGGATGGGGCGGCGATACCGGTATCCAGTGGGAATATCTGCACAGCGGATTCGGCATTGCGCGCATCACCGCGGTTGCCAGCGACGGCCTGACTGCTACCGCTACGGTGGTTAGCTATATCCCATCTCAGGTTGTTGGCTCCGCTAACGGCAGCTACAAGTGGGCAAAATATGCCTGGAACAGCGTAAACGGCTACCCAGGAACGGTAGTCTATTATCAAGAGCGTTTGTATTTCGCTGCATCAACAGCTTACCCGCAAACTATCTGGGCTAGCAGGACGGGAGATTATAAGGATTTTGGGAAGCATACGCCTATCCAGGATGATGACAGAATTCAGCGTACATATGCTGGGCGTCAGGTGAATGAAATACGACACATTATTGATGTTGGATCTTTAATGGTGCTCACTTCAAGTGGTGAATTCGTGATAAAGGGAGACCAAAACAACACCTTAACACCAAACTCATTCACGTTCAGTTCTCAGGGTAACAACGGTTCCAGCAATGTGCCGCCGATCGCTGTGGCAAACATCGCGCTGTTCATCCAGGAAAAGGGGAGTGTGGTCCGTGATTTGGCTTACTCCTTCGACGTGGACGGATACCAGGGCACTGACCTGACCATACTGGCAAACCACCTGTTCCAGAAGCGCAGCATTGTCGACTGGTCATTCTGCATCGTTCCGTACAGCAGCGCGTTCTGCATTCGTGATGACGGCAAACTGCTGGTGCTGACCTATCTGCGCGATCAGCAGGTGTTCGCATGGGCGCCGCAGTCCAGCACCGGAAAGTACGAAAGCACCTGCTCCATCAGCGAAGGAAGCGAGGACGCTGTTTACTTCGTGGTTAACCGCACCATCAACGGCCAGACGAAACGTTACATAGAGCGCCTGTCCAGCCGCCTGTTTACCAGTGATGAAGATGCTTTCTTTGTCGATTGCGGACTGAGCTATGACGGCCGCAATACCTCGACACGTACTATGACCATCAGCGGCGGCAGCGGTGACTGGAACTATCAGGTTGACTACCCGGTGACGATAAGCGGCGGGGCCTATTTCGTGGGTACTGACGTTGGCGCTAAGATTCAGTTCCCGTACTCAGAGACGGATCCCGATACCGGAGAAGCAGTGGCGAAAGAATTGCGTGGTGACATTCTCTCCGTAACGAGCAATACCGCCGTGGTTGTGCGCTTCAACCGTAACGTTCCTGCGGTGCTGCGTAATTCGGCCACGGCTAACTGGCAGATGGCCCGCCAGACTTTCAGCGGCCTGTCACACCTCGAAGGCCAGACAGTAAACATCCTCTCCGACGCCAGCGTAGAGCCACAGAAAACCGTCTCTGGTGGTGCCGTCACGCTGGAATCACCGGGCGCAGTGGTGCATATCGGGCTGCCGATCACCGCTGAATTCGAAACGCTGGACATCAACATCAACGGGCAGGAAACACTGCTGGATAAAAAGCAGGTGATCCCCACTGTGACGATGGTGGTCAACGCCAGCCGAGGCATCCAGGCAACCACACCAGGTGGTGAGTGGTACGAGTATCCGCAGCGGGAATTCGAGTTTTACGACGATCCGGTTGATGACGCTACCGGGAAGGTGGAAGTGAAGCTCGACAGCAACTGGGATAAGAACGGGCGCGTCAAGGTGCGCCAGCTCGACCCACTACCGCTTTCTGTTCTGGCAGTCTTGCCGCGCATGACGGTCGGGGGATTCTGATGATTAAAGCTCAGATCGTACCGGCAACTCGGGAACATATCGAAGCCATGCTCCCGCATGTCCGCCAGGCTGACGTTGATGAATTTCTGGCGACAAACGGGTGGAGCCCGCGCCGCGTGCTTGAAACCGGTCTGCGCACGTCAACATTTGCCTGTGCCGGTCTGATTAACGGTGAGGTGGTGACCATCTTCGGCGTGGCCCCGGCATCAATGATCGGCGGTAACGGTATCCCGTGGCTGGTGGGCACCGACGCGCTGGAGAAATACCAGCGCACTTTCCTGCGCCGCTGCGGGAAAGTGGTCAATGCAATGCTGGCTGTTTACCCGTATCTTGAAAACTATGTTGATGCTCGCAACCACACAGCGCGTATCTGGCTGCACTGGCTGGGATTCACCATTGAAGAACCACAGCCGTACGGCGCTCACGGTCTTCTGTTTCATCGCTTCCACATGGAGAGAAAATAATGTGCGAACCCACCACAATTTTAGCCGGTGCGACGCTCGCGGCAGGCGCATTGTCAGCTTACAACCAGTATGAGACAGGCAAATATTCTGCTGCTGTTGCTGAGCAGAATGCGGATGTGGCAGAAGCTCAGGCGCAGGACTCGATTAACCGTGGCAATGCCCAGGCCGAGGAAGTGCGACGCCGCAATCGGCAGGCTGCTGGCACCCAGGCTGCAACCATGGGGGCCACCGGGGCAGACCTCTCAACCGGTAATGCTCTGGATATCTTCGGTGATACCGCGCAGTTCGGCACGCTGGATGCTCTGACGACCGTTAACAACGCCCAGCGCGAGGCTTACGGCTATCAGGTGCAGTCCGCCAACTATGACGCCCAGGCGGTATCCGCGCGTAAGCAGGGGAATATGGGGGCGATGACAACGCTGCTCACAACGCCGCTACAGGCTTACGGAGCTTATAAAATGGCTGGCGGTACGTGGTCGCCATTCTCCCAGAAGGCCGCACCTATCAGCGCAGCCGTCGGCACGCCAACCGGTCGATAAGGAGATATCGAAATGCCAACAGTACCAACAGTCAGCGGGCGCCAGGTTGAAAGCCGCGGATTCCAGTCTCCGGGTTTTCAGGCGTTCGAACAGCCGAATGTCGGCGACGTCATTTCTCAGGTAGCACCAAAGGCGATCGACATGTTCGCCCAGGCCAAGCAGCGCGCAGATGTCGCCCAGGCGCAGGATGCATCGCTGCAACTGAGTCAGGTATCGAGTGATCTTCTGACGAACCCCGATACCGGTCTGCTGAATCTTCAGGGGAAAAACGCGCTCGGCAAGGGGCAGGAGTACACTCAGCAGTTTGATTCTCAGGCAGAGCAGATCGCCATGACCCTTCCAGAAGGTGCCCGTGCCGGGTTCCTTCAGCAGGCACAGCAGCAGCGTATCCAGTTCACGACACAGGCCGGGCGCCACGAGATCAGCCAGCTCAACGCCTACGAAGAAGGTCAGTTCCAGGCTACGCTGGAGAACAACGGGAAACTGGCAGCATCTGCGTACGGCGATAACGACAACTACGTGCTGTACAACCAGCAGACATTTCAGCAGATCGAAACCTATGGCACCGCGCATGGCTGGAGCGCTGAACAGATTCAGGCGAAAAAGACCGAATTTAAAGAGAAGGTCGCTGATACGGCTCTCTCTCAGTGGTCGGCCAACAACTCTATCGAGTTCATCCAGAGCAATGGCGAGCTGAGCGACACGGCTGTTGGATCACGTCGAGCGGTATCTGAAGGTGGTTCAGGCGATAGCGCTCGCGGCATTCGCAATAACAACCCCGGAAACCTCGAATACAGCAAAACAAATCCATGGGTTGGACAGACCGGTGATGATGGTCGATTTGCTAAATTCGAAACTCCGGAGCATGGCATTCGCGCGCTGGGCCGCAACCTGCTGTCTTATCAGCGCCAGGGCATCGATACCGTCAGTGACATTATCAACCGCTGGGCGCCGCCGTCTGACAATAACAATACAGACGCCTACATTAAGGCAGTATGCGCGCAACTTGGCGTGACTGCGGATCAGCAGCTTGACGCATCAAACCCAGACACGCTGAAGGCACTGTGTGCTGCAATCATCCAGCATGAGAACGGTAGTCAGCCATACAGTGATCAGCAGCTCGCCACCGGCGTCAGTGCTGCTATTGGCCTGTCTCAGCTGCCGACCAGCACCAAACGGTACACCGGCAATGCTGCATTCGACGCTGCATCTCCTGAAGCGCAGGCAACCTTCCTCCGTCAGGCTGACCAAATTCGCAAGCAGCAGCAGGCGGAATATCGCACCAGTATCGACAGCCGGGTTCGCGATGCCAGCGCGGCATATATGCGCGGCGTGGATTTCCCTAACGCTCCAACTCAGACTGACTTCCTGGCGGCCTACGGCGTGCGTGAAGGCAATCTCCGGTACACCGAGTTCAGAAACACGCAGATCGCCGGGCAGTATATTGGCTCATTCCGCAACATGCCGACGAGCAGCATCACAGCCTACGTCAATCAGCTGAAGCCAGGGACTGAGGAAACAGGAGAGGGATATGCTTCCCGTGCAGAATTATTCGATCAGGTATCAGCTGCGGCCACGAAGGTGATCAGCCAACGCCAGAATAATCCGTTCAACGCAGCGGTAGAGATTGGCGCCTATAAGCCGATCGCCAGCAACAACCCTAACGACATTACTGCGGAGGTGGCCAACCGGTTCTCATCTCAGGAAAGCCTGCGCGCGCTTGGCATCAATGCGCCTATCCTGTCCAGTGAGGAGGCTGCGGCTCTGTCCGAACAGGTACGCGGTACCAAAGACGTAAACCAGACAATCAGTCTGTTACAGAGCATGGGGGAAACGCTGTCCGCTCCGGCAATGCGCCAGGTCGCGTCAGCCATCGCACCGAACAATGCAGCCACCGCCTATTCTGCGCTGCTGCTTGGCACGCCGGATAACCAGTACGACAACAAAAAACCATCCATCGCCTACAGTCAGTTCATCGGCTATAAGCCGACCATGAACAAGTACGACGTATCGAAGGTGATCCTGGCCGGTGACCAGTTACTGAACCCGACGAAGGCAATGAAAGATGCTGGCATTACACCGGTCCAGTTGCCGAGCGAGGATAAGCTTAAGCGCGCATTCGACGATCAGGTGGGTAACGCATTCGCCAATAACCCGCAGGCGCGCCAGCTCAGTTACAGCCTGTTTAAAGCTGCTTATGCCGGGATCGCTTATCAATCAGGAGACGCTTCCATGACGCGCACTGATGCAGCCAACTCAGACGTAGTGGAAAAGGCGGCGCAATACGCAACAGGCGGCGTGTACAAGGGCTTTAATGGTGGCGATGTGGTAATGCCGTTCGGCATGGACAAATCCACTTTCAAGGACCGATACACCGCATCTGCGCAGCAGGTGCTGAAAGATGCCGGGCTGAATGTCAATGCCGCATCAAACTTCACCCCGGTCAATATCGGGAATAACCAGTACCGGCTGGTAAGCGGTAGTGGGCGCTGGGCGACGGATCCGAAAACCAATGAAGCAATCGTCGTGAGGGTCGAATAATGTCTGATGTATTTTCTCTGGCTCCGGAAGGCCAGGCGTGGACTGACGATAAAACCGCAGCCAACCCTGCACGTCCTGAAGACTATGAGCCGACATTCTTCCAGGGCTCAATTGCCGCGCCGGTGCGCGGCGTGGCGGAAGGAACACTCGGCCTGGCTCAGTCTGCCGTAGGATTCAGCAAACGCCTCATCAGCGATCCCGCATTCACCGCCGACGTTGCGCCAACGGTTAATATCTTCCGGGTGATGTTCCCTGATGCCGACAAAGCGCTGAATGACACCTACGACACGATCGGCAAACAACTGCAGGATGCACGCGGATACGTGAAGCCTGATGCGGGTAGCCAGGGCACCGCTGCCGAGGTGCTTTACGGTCTGGGTCAGTTTGTACCAGCGATAGGGGCGACCATTGTCGGCGGCCCTGCGGTCGGTGCTGCTACGGCATTCAGCTCTACGTATGAACAGTCCTATCAGGATTTCAAAGGGAAGGGTGTAGACGAGTCGACGGCGCGCAACCTGGCAACTCAGCAGAGCCTTTTCAACGCAGCGGGCATGGCCTTACCTGCTGCCATCGGCACCACACTGGCAACGCGCATCGCCTCAGGTGTGGCAATCAACACCGGGTTCGGTGGACTGAACCGTTACTCCGTCGGCGAAACGCTGGAGGAGAAAGGATACACCGAGATGGCGAAGCAGTATCGTGTGTTCGACGGGCAGGCGATGCTTGTTGATGCGGTGCTGGGTGGTGCCTTTGGTGGTGCCCATCACCTGGCAGCGCGCAATGCTGACGTGCCACCTCCTACAGATACTGAAGCGCTGATCCCGGCGGCTGAGGTGCAAAGCGTGCAGTATAGCGCGCCTACGTCTGAAGCAACTCCTGAGCCGGTGGCGCTAGGTGACGGTCCGGCCGCTCCGCAGGCTACTTACGAAACCCGCATGGCTGAACTCGAAGCTGATTCTGGTCTGTTACTTTCTCGCGGCGACAGGAAAGTGTGGCAGTCTGAGGTTGCGAACAGCGAGCGTATACTGAAGAACCTCAACGAGCAGCGCGCAGCAATTCTCGAAGAGAAGCCGTCCGGGAGCGGCAAAGCGCTAGCCACCGCCCGCCAGGATAAGCAGTCTCGGCTAAGAGCAGTAGATCAGCAAATAGACCAGGTGAAGCAGCGCCTGCAGGACGCCACCGATACTCTGGCGCCTAATATGCCCGGCGGCAGGTTCTACGAGGCCAGGGCCGATCTCTCCCGCCTGCAGCAAGGTATTATTCCGGAAAGCATGCGCGGGCTCGTCAGGGAGTCGGCCATCAAGCCGAGCGACATTGATGCAGCCCACACGCTGAATGAAGGACTGTATTACGATCTGGAATCCTCACCAGTGCTGCACGCCAGCAACGAGAGCATTAACAGCCATGTGGCAGCCATGGACGAAGCATATCGTCAACTCAATGACGGCCAGCCAGTTAACGTCGGAATGATGGCGCGCGGACTGGATGGTCCTGCGCGTCCCGGCATGCTGGACTCAGCAAACGAGCAGTACCATGCAATGCAGCAGGTTTTCGAAGAGAATGGTGTCAGGTATGAAACGCCGTCAGAACTGGCTGGAGAGGCTCCGGCGCCGCGCGCCGAAAGTGCATTCACGGCAGCAGACGAAACTGGCGGGCAGGTCAGTGTCGATCCCGACACCGGACAAGCGATTTCATCCAACAGTTACGACCTGATGGCGGCGCGCGATGTGGCGACCACTAATCCGGATCTGACAATTACGCACCCTGACACCGGGCAGCCTGCGAAACTCTCCGATGTTCTGGCTGAATTTGATGAGCAAATCCAGACCGTGCAGAACGAATCGAAAGTGTATTCAGTCGCCGCCGCGTGCTTCCTGAGGAACCCATAATGAAACAGGCATGTGTTGAAGCCATTGCGCAGACACTTGGCCGCCAGCCAAAGGCTGACGAGCTGAAAGGAATTGAGGACCGTATCAAAGAGGCCGTGCGCCAGGTACATAAAAAAAATGCCAGGGAAGGCAAAACTGGCATTCCTGATGCGCAGACGTATATGGAGGCCGCCGATCTTGTGCGCCAGCGTGTTGTGCATGACGTTTATAAGAAGCGCCAGCGCGTCGCTCAGAACGCGATCGCTATCAGCAGGGTGACAGATACCCTCGACGCGAATATCCCGCCAGAGCAGCAAACGCCCGCCAATTTGCAGCAGTTTATCTTCGCAGGGCGGCGTACAAAGATATTCGGCAAAGATCCAGATATCAACGTGACGTCTGCCGAGGAACTGGCTACCGGTGCATATCAGGACTGGTCACGCCAGCTCAGCGCTGAATTGCTTAAGGCCGGTGATGATGTCCGCAAATTCTTCGAGCAGAGCAAGGCGCTTGGTGAACAGCGTTTCCGAAGTCTCTTTGACCAGCAGGCGGCAAAGTCGGCACAGTTCCAGATCCTGAAAGAGTTATACGGCGAGGACACCGGGAACCCGCAGGCGAAGAAAATCGCCCAGGTATGGAATGACGTCACCAGCCGGGCCCGGCAGGAAATGAACGACAACGGTTTCGATATCGGCCTGCGTGACGACTGGCACCTGCCGTATGTGGACGACGCTGATTTTATTCGCAACGCCGGGCGCGATGAATGGCTGGCATCATTGCCGGTAGCAGAGCAGGCTAAAGCGCGTCTTTCAGGCAGCCAGCCTCCGATTGAATTCGCCCGTCAGGCGTGGGTGGATGACGTTTACAACACTCAGGATCGCAGCAACTACGTTAATCCGGACGGCAGCCCGATGAATGACATCGAGTACCGCCAGGCGCTGGAAGCGATCTTTGAAACGAAGGCTACAGACGGAGCCAACAAAATCGACCCGGGCGCATTCATGGGCACAGGCGGGATAAAAAACCGTGGCTCACAGAGCAGGGTGATGGCGTTCAAGGATGCGCAGTCGCACTATGCCTACATGGAGCGCTATACACAGCAGCCGGTGGTTGGCGTGATGATGTCGCACCTGCAGTCTTCATCCCGTGATCTTGGTGTCGTTAAAGCCTTCGGCCCGGATGCTGCGCGCAACTTTTCCCTGGTGCTTGATCGGGTGTATCAGCGTGCTGTCACTGGTGGAAAGCCCGTTGGGCACATGAACGAAGAACGCAAGATGGTCGAGCGGATGTTTAACTCTATGGCCGGTCTTAACGGCGCGGCCACATCGAGCGTGTTCACGTCAGCAGTTGGCGGTCTTCGTAACCTGATGACCAGCGCCATGCTCGGTACCAGCGTCCTGACAGCAACCAGCGACCAGGCCATTATGCGCGCCAATGCCCAGGCTCTCGGTTTCACCCGCGACGGCATGCGCCTGTCAGCCAACACCATCAAGAACCTTTTCAGTGGTGACGCGAAAAGGGCGAATGCTGAACTGGGCCTGCTGGTGGATTCTCACGCTGCTGTCGTATCGAAGATGGGCGGCTTTGACCTGTCGCGCGGAATCACTGGCTGGTTTGCAGAGAAGACGTTGAAGTGGTCAGGGCTGATCGCAATGGACCGCGCCAACAAAGCGGCGTTCGGCCTGCTGATGTACAAAAACATTGGTGAGCTCACCCGCAAATTTAAGACGCTGGACGATGTTAAAGGGTCAGATAAAACCATCCTGGCCAACAAAGGCTGGAGCAATGAGGACTGGGCTATCATGGCAGCGGCAGACCTTCAGCCAATGACCACTGCCGGGCATAAGGGCATGACGCCTGACGCTATTTATGCCGTGCCTGACGACGTGATCACCGGAATCATGGCAAACCGTATTGCACAGGTTCGCGCCGGGAGTGAAGCAGCTCTGGCCGCGCTTGGCGATCTTCCTCCTGATCGCCTGAAACGGATGAAAGAAGCATTCGATGCAGAAGCAGAGCAGACCATCACGCGCATGGTTCGCAATGCCCGCGCTGAAGCCGCGCAGAAATTGTTGGGGATCACCCACGGTGAAATGACCAGCGCCGTAACGACGGCCACCGGCCTGGACACCTATGCCCGTGACGATGCAGGGCAGTTGATTAAGAGCTTCATGCTCTTCAAAACAACTCCGTTTGCAGGTTTTCGCCAGTTGGTAAACCGCTCTAAGGATCTGGACACGGTGCCGGCGCTTAAATTCCTGGCTTCATACATTGCTGGTACGACACTGGCCGGGATGTTTGCAAACCAGATGAACAGCCTGTTGACCGGTAATGACCCGCTCGATATGTCAAAGCCAACGACGTGGGTACAGGCTCTTCTGAAAGGCGGTTCCTTTGGCATCTATGGTGATTTCCTCTTCCAGGACCATACGCAATATGGCTCAAGTATCGCGGCAACCATTGGCGGCCCGGTGCTCAGCTTCGCAGAACAGTTAACAAAACTGCTGATCACTAACCCGCAGAAGGCGCTTCAGGGCGAGGAAACATCTTTCGGTGCCGATGCGCTGAAGACGGCCCGCATGATCACCCCATTCGCAAACCTCTGGTATGCTAAGGCCATCACCAATCACCTGATCCTGCAGCAGTTGCAGGAGATGGCAAACCCAGGCTACAACGACAGGGTAAGGGACCGCGCGCAGCGGGAATTCAACACAACAAGCTGGTGGGAGCCTGGCGAAACTTCGCCGCGCAGAGCGCCAGATTTAGGGAAAGCGGTGGGCAACTAATGACGAGAGATAAAATTGAATATATTGCTTCTCTTCAATATGAAGCCGAGAGGTGGAGAAGGATTGGCGGGTGGGGATCTTTAATAGCGTTAGCTGCTTTACTTATCGACCTCTGGTTCAGGCATATTGGTGAGGCATCACTACTTTTTGAATCAGCAATACTTGGTGGGTTCATCTGCTGTTGGGGTGGTAATTTCGATAGGGCATCCAAGCATAAGAGAGAACTCGACACGATATGTTTTGCTCTATTCGGTAAAAGTTATGAAAGCTCTCACCTTGATATTATTGGACTAGATAAAACCAAATCAACGTGACATGTCACAAAGGCCGCCGAAGCGGCCTTTTTCATATCAGAACGCAGTTGTGTTTTTGGTGATGTATTGTGCGTGGGTCCGGATGTCGTTCAGGCATTTGCTGACGCCGACGATGTAGCTCACCATAGTAGTGAACTCTGCCGCCGCACCGGAAACATCGTGCCCGTCGTCCTGCATGCGGTTAAGCAGGTTCATCAGCAGTGAGTGCTCCGCCAGGCCGAGAACGCCTTCAGGTGAATGGATGTGATCGCGGTATCCTGGCTTCAGCGGAACGTCATAACTCTTTTGCTCCACCTGCATCGCCTGCATTACAGCAGATGCAGTAGCCGTTGCCACCTGATCTGCAACCATCTTAATGCGGTCTTCCTGAGGGATTGCATTTTTGATATAGCTTCCCGTCTTGCGGATCTGCGGCAGCACCTCGCCAGTGACCCATTTGCGGAAACGGCAGGCTGACGTTCCCTCTACACCAGCCTTGCGGCATCTGAGCATAAGCCAATAGAGCCCTGATTCGTTAACAACGCTTAACGACTGAAACCCTCCACGGGTCCGTATTGAATACGTACCATTTTCATCGCTATCAACTTTACGTAAAGCGACGTCCACACTCTGGATGCCAAGGGCGCAACAAACATCTTGGGCAACGAAATAAGGGCGCTGGTCTATCATGACCATACGGATACTGATGGTGGATTCGAAAGAAAAGACGGTTGGTGCATTTTGTGCTGACATAGTGATCACCTTTTTGATTAGGTTAATCACCACCTCTGAGACCAATCAGTTTGGTGGTGAGACGTACAGGGTTGGTCTTGCCGGTCACTATGAAACCCGGTGAGCCTTGCGGCCCCCCTGCACGCCCCACCATAAAGATGTGCGTGTATTTAGCGCATAAAAAAACCGCTAACGCGGTGTATGCGTCATAGTGAATTCCGGGAGACCAATCCCGGCACTGGATTTTGCCAGTGCCTGATTACTATGGCACAAGATTTATGCAATGTAAATTTACCGTAAAGGTAATGATTGCACGGAATTTAGGTAATTACAAACCCTATCTGGTTTGTTTCTTCAGATGCTCGGCGCAGTAATCAAGATGCATTTGCAGATCCTTCATGGACATCTGCGAGCTGGTGACATAGTTCACCAGAGCAGTGAGCTCTGCCATCGGACCATCAACATTAAAGCCATCCTCACCCAGCTGGCGCAGCAGCTTCATTAGGTGAGAATCTTCAACAAGGGAGCGGACGCCTCCCGGCGTGTGTATGCGTTCGGCAAATCCTTTTTCCAGCGGGTGATGATACTGACGTTGCATCTGATATTCTCCATGCATTCACTGTATATATGTACAGTAGCAAAAGTCCTTGAGACTATCCAGCACGATTTGCTATTTACCCAAAAGGTAATAATTTTCCTGATTGTTATTCATTCAATTCATATAAGGATTGCCAGGTAATAAACTGTCCAGATGATGCACGCGCGCCGGGCGCTGCTTTACTGGAGACAGGCCATGACGGTATCTACCGTAGTTGACCATAACGATTACACCGGGAACGGCGTTACGACATCCTTCCCGTACACTTTCCGCATATTCAAGAAAACAGATCTGGCCGTGTCGGTTATCGATCTGAGTGAAAACATCACAGAGCTGGTGCTGGACACTGATTACACCGTGACAAACGCAGGGGGCTATAACGGGGGCAGTGTGGTTCTCACCACGCCGCTGGCTTCAGGATGGCAGATATCCATTGCGCGTGAACTGGAGCCAACGCAGGAAACAGACCTGCGCAACCAAGGGAAGTTCTTTGCTGAGGTGCATGAAGATGCGTTCGATAAGCTGACGATGCTGATCCAGCAGGTACGCAGTTGGTTCAGCCTGGCGCTGCGTAAACCTACCAGCATTTCTAACTGGTATGATGCCTTAGGAAATTATATTCGTAACCTGAAAGATCCGCGTGACCCGCAGGATGC
>NZ_JAMJFW010000018.1:0-81960 GCF_023544405.1 Enterobacter cloacae complex sp. OE43NF | reverse complement strand
TGAAAACATTAAAAACGGTAACCTGAGGGTTACCGTTTTACTTTTTACCTCTGGCACCCGGGACACCAGTAAAACGGTCGTGAAGAGAGCGTTGTCTTCTCAATCACCCCACCGCACCGCTCGCACCTCTTCCCCGCCCGATGAAACACCTTAAAGCGGAACAGCGCCCCGTGATGCTTGTTGTCATCTACCACGCCGCGGGTGTTGTACGATAGCCGCGGAATATCCAGCAGCGCGTGAGAGAGCATTTCCAGCTGGTCATCGCTCAACTGCGACGCTTTATGCTGTGGTGCCAGCCCGACCTCCCAGAGAATTTCGACGCGAAGGTAATTGCCTAATCCGGCCAGGAACGCCTGATCGAGCAGTAGCCCGGAAAATTGCCGGTTGCGGAATTTAGGGGATAACAGGCGGGCTTTGACATCGTTCGCCGTCAGACGCATATCCAGCACGTCCGGCCCGACCCGCTGTAAGAACGGGTGCGTAAGCAGTTGCTCCGGCGTTAACATTTCGATATCAGACGCGCTATACAGCAAAATCGCTTTATCCGCGGTTTGCAGCCTGACGCGCAGCACACGGGTGGTTTGCGGCTGCTCGTTGGCGTTAACCACCCGCCAGACGCCATAAAGCTGGTTGTGGCTGTATAACGTCAGGTTATGGGAGAAATGCGTGAGTAACGCCTTTCCCCGTGTTTCGATGTGGGTCACCGTTTGTCCCACCAGCGGTGCTTCAAACGGCTTCAGTTGAGGAAAAGCAAACCAGACGTCCGTCAGGGGTTTGCCTTTTATCGCCGCCTCGAGGCTATCCGCAGCGCGGCGGATCTCCGGGCCTTCTGGCATCTCTTTATCCTTATGATTTTCAGGCGCTGACGAGGATCCCCTGCTCTGCAAACGCCGCCCGTAAGCGGCGGGCAAACTGCAGCGCGTGCTCGCCATCACCGTGTAAGCATATTGTGTCAGCCTGAACGCTGGCCGTTGTACCCTCGACCGTTGTTACTGTTCCCTCGCGCACCATCTGAAGGGTCTGCGCCAGCGCCAGAGACTCATCGGTGATCAGCGCGTTGGGCCGGGAACGGGGAACCAGGGTTCCGTCGGGCTGATAGCCTCGGTCGGCAAAAACTTCCTGGCGGGTGGTTAACCCCAGACGCTGACCGGCGCGAATCAGCTCGCTCCCCGCCAGGCCAACCAGGATCAGTTGTGGGTTGCAATCGAACACCGCCCGGGCGATGGCCTCTGCCAGCGCGGGGTCGTTCGCCGCCTGATTATAGAGCATGCCGTGCGGCTTCACGTGGCGCAGCGCGCCCTGCTGCGAACGCACAATCGCCTCGAGCGCGCCAATCTGGTAAAGCGTCTGGGCGTAGACCGTCTCGGGCGGGAGATCCATCGCCGTGCGGCCAAAATTCTCCCGGTCAGGGAAGCTCGGATGCGCCCCTATCGCAACACCATTTTTGATGGCGTTGCGCACGCTCGCCAGCATCGTTTGGGCATCACCCGCGTGAAAACCGCAGGCGATATTCACCGAGGTGACCAGGGTCATCAGTTCAGCGTCGGCGCTGCCGCCCTCGCCCAGATCGGCGTTTAAATCAATCTTTACCATCAAGCCTCCACGCCAGTTGTTCCAGATAACGCTGCTGGTCCTGCCGCGCCTTCAGCGCCTCCTCCAGGGAGCATTGCACGAAGTGAATCGGCTGTCCGAGAGGGATTTGCGCCAGATGGTAGCGATCGGCCTCAATAATGCAGGCGATACGCGGGTAACCGCCCGTGGTCTGTGCATCGTTCATCAACACAATCGGTTGACCGTTACCCGGTACCTGAATGACGCCGGGCAACAGACCGTGTGAAAGCAGCTCGCGGTCCGTCGTACGGGTCAGCGGCTGCCCCTGAAGACGATACCCCATGCGGTTACTCTGCGGGCTAATCTTCCACGGCGAGCGCCAGAAAGACTCCTGAGACACCTCATCAAATTCCTGATACTCCGGCCCCGGCAGGGCGCGGATCTGGTTTCCCCACAGGAGCTGTTTTACACCCTGCGCGGTTGAAAAGTGCCGCGTTGACGGTTTTATCGCCAGACGATCGCCATCGCGCAACAATCGTCCTTCGTGGCCGCCAATTCCGGCTTTCTGATCGGTACTGGATGAGCCCAGCACCTCCGGCACGTCAATCCCACCGGCAACGGCAAGATAACTGCGAACCCCATGCTGAGGTCGCTTAAGCGTTAAACGCTGTCCGGCTTTTGCCCGCAGCCGCCAGCCGGTCCAGACCGCTTTGCCATCAAGCGTGGCATCGCACCCGGCGCCGGTTAACGCAAACCAGGTCTCCTGACTAAATTCAATGACACACTGCCCCAGCGTAATTTCGAGCGCAGCCGTATTGCCGGGATTGCCCACCAGCACGTTGGCAATCTCCAGTGCTGGCCTGTCCAGCGCGCCACAGTAGCTCACGCCAGACTGGCGCATGCCAAAGCGACCCGCATCCTGAACAGAGGTGTAAAGCCCGGCGCGAATAAGCGTTAACATACCCCCTCCTTCTGCGGAATAAAGCGAAGGGTGTCGCCAGGACGCAGGAGGACCGGCGAGTCCAGGCCCGGTTCAAATAACGGCATAGACGTGTGTCCGATGAGCTGCCAGCCCCCCGGCGACGCCAGCGGATAAATGCCCGTCTGTTCGCCGCCAATCGCGACGGTACCCGCCGGCACGCTCAGGCGCGGCTCAGCGCGACGTGGCGTATGCAGTGCCGAAGGGAGTCCGCCCAGATACGGGAAGCCCGGCTGGAATCCCAAAAACCAGACCACATAATCAACAGAGGCGTGCAGCTCAACGACCTGTTTTTCGGTTAGCCCACTGTGTTCAGCCACCACGCCAAGATCGGGTCCCCCTGTGCCCCCATACACCACCGGGATCTCAATCGTGCGGGATTCCGGCTCCAGCGCTTCGCTCTCCTCCCACCAGCGCTGTAAACGTTCAATGGCATCCAGTGCCAGCGTATGCGGATTACGCAGCACCACGGTGATGTTATTCATCCCCGGGATCGCTTCAACCACCTCCGGCACATCCACCAGACGCTGCGTTAACCGCCAGATACGCTTTTGGGTAGCAAGGGTGACGGGCGGCTCCAGCTCCAGCACCACCGCCGTTTCCCCCAGAAGATAACAACGCGCTCGCTGCACTCAGGTACCTCTCATCAGGCCGGGTTAGGGATATCAATAAAGGTGACATCCAGATCGGTATTTTCGGTCAGCCATTCGCTCAGGGCGCGAATGCCGCCGCGCTCGGTGGCGTGGTGACCTGCCGCGTAAAAATGCAGCCCCTGTTCACGGGCTGAATGGATGGTCTGCTCGGAGACTTCCCCGGTAATAAAGGCATCAACACCAAAACGCGCGGCGCTATCGATAAAGCCCTGACCGCCACCGGTGCACCAGGCGACACGCTTCACCGTATCCGGGCCGGTATCGCCGCTCCACAGCGGACGGCGGCCCAGACGAGCTTCAATCCAGGAGGCCAGCTCAAGACCCGGTACCGGCATCGACAGCTCGCCCCACGGTACCAGCGGCTCAATTTCACCCATCACGGTGATCCCTAACAGCTGCGCGAGCTGGACGTTGTTGCCAAGCTCGGGATGAGCGTCCAGCGGCAGGTGATAGCCATAGAGGTTGATATCATTCGCCAGCAACGTTTTCAGTCGGTTGCGCTTCATGCCGCGAACGATCGGTGATTCGTTCTTCCAGAAATAGCCGTGATGGACGATGACCGCATCGGCCTCCTGACGCACGGCTTCATCCAGCAACGCCTGACTGGCGGTCACACCGGTGATAATTTTTTGCACCGTGTCGCGCCCTTCAACCTGTAACCCGTTCGGGCCGTAGTCGCTGAAGGCACTGCTGTTCAGTTTTTCGTTGATCAGACTTTCCAGTTCGGTATTTTTCATCATGACTCTCTTACGCTTTGCGGGCCGCTTCGTACGCCGCCAGCGTGGCGACGCGTGCCTGTTTATGTTCAACAATCGGACGAGGATAATCGAGCGTTACGCCCTGTTTGTCCGCCCATGCCCACGGGTCGTGGATCGCCTTAGCGGGAACCGCTTTCAGCGCAGGCAACCAGTGGCGGATAAACGTCCCGTCCGCATCAAATTTTTGTCCCTGCGTGGTGGGATTAAAAATCCGGAAGTAAGGTGCCGCATCGGTTCCGGTCGAGGCCGCCCATTGCCAGCCGCCGTTATTCGCCGCGAGATCGCCATCGATCAGCTGAGAAATAAAATACCGCTCCCCGACACGCCAGTCGATAAGCAGATCTTTCACCAGGAAGCTGGCGGTAATCATCCGCAGGCGGTTATGCATCCATCCGGTTTCATTCAGCTGGCGCATCGCGGCGTCCACAATCGGGTAGCCGGTTTCACCCTTTTGCCAGGCCTGCAGCAGCATCTCGTTTTGCTGCCACTGCACATTTTCGGTCCAGCGAATGAAAGGACGATGTTTACATAATTCAGGGTGATACGTCATCAGATGACGGTAGAATTCGCGCCAGATAAGCTCGTTAAGCCATACCGAGCCAGCGCCCCCCTCCAGCGCCTGGGGCTGCTCTGCCAGAAGACGGTGTAAACACTGGCGCGGAGAAAGCACGCCCAGCGCTAAACAGGCCGACAACCGGCTGGTACCTTCAATGGCGGGGAAATCCCGGCGTGCCTCGTAAGCGGCCGCCCCCGTTTTGCAGAACTGGCGCAGCTGCGCGATTGCCGCTTTTTCATCAGCCGGGAATAAAGAGTGGTCATACGCCTGTTGCGGATAGTCAAACGTCAGTTCAGGCAGGTCGTTTACACACTCCCCTCGCGCAGACGGCGCGGCAACACACTCCGGCAACGCCTCTTTCAGCCGTTTGATAAATGCATTTTTAAACGGCGTAAAGACCTTATACATCTCGCGACTGCCGGTCATCACGCTGCCCGGCGCCAGCATGACGCTGTCATCAAATCCCTGACACTCTACATTCCCGAGGATGCGCTCAAGCTCGCGATCGCGCTGCTGTTCATTGAATTCGTACTGGTAGTTGTAAAAAAGATGCGTAACGTCGTTCTGCTGACTCACCTCCTGTACCGCGCTGAGCTGAGCGGTAAAATCGCTGACCTGTTTGTAAATCAACGGAATGCCTTTTTCCGCCAGCGAACGTTGCAGGGCATTCAGATGCGAACAGAGATAAGCGGCTTGTCGGGGGGCCATATCATGCTGCTGCCACTGTCCGGGAGTAGCGATAAACAGTGCCAGCACGCGGGCGTGTTCAGAGCGACAGGCTGCCGCCAGGGCGATGTTGTCATGCAGGCGCAGATCCGCGCGAAACCAAACCAGATGGGTGGGCATAAAACTCCAGGCAATTGTCCATTATGTCCGTAAGGGCATGCCGTAAAACGAAAAAGGCACGCATTGAACTACTTTGCCATGAAGTGTAGACAGGATGAAATAAGGTAGTGGCTGTTGATGACTCAGAATAAGAAGATATGCCTGAAAACCACCCAACGAACCGCGAATCCGGAGGGACAAAAAAACCGCCACATTGCTGTAGGCGGTTTGTTTATTGCTGTGTGTAGTCTTTTTATTAGTAGAAATCACAGGTCGCTTTTTCGGCCTGATCCATCCATACCGGCTTCTCGCTGGTTTTTGCCCAGACGCGGTGCAGATAGCTGTAAAAACGTGCGCGATCTTTCCAGAACAACATCACCGGCAGGGCCAGCACGCCAGCCACTACGGCGAAAGCGCGACGCATGAACACGATATGAGCCGGATACTCTTTATAAAGATCCATATTTTTCTCCCCTGTAGTTGGCCGGAAACTGACTCCGGAAAATTCAAAAACTGTGACCTGGATAAAATAATATCGCTTTGTTTGTAATTTTACTACTCATCCGACCACTTATTTTTATCCGTTTAGCCAAAATTTACATTCACACCGTAATTAAGTTACAAAAAAGTTAACGATTTACTTATCAATAGTTAAATTGTGGGCTTTGCCATTTTTATACTTTTTTTACACCCCTCGTCCTGATTTTTGCGAAATCTTTGCGCCATAAATCCTACCGTTAGCACAAATACAAATGTCACCCGGAGGTGGATTGTGAGTGCAGGCCTTATTGCCGGCATCGTGCTGGTATTCCTGTTATTGGGTTATCTGGTTTATGCCCTGATTAATGCGGAGGCATTCTGATGGCTGCTCAGGCGTTTTTGCTTATTGCCAGTTTTTTAGGGGTGTTGTTCCTGCTGGCAAGACCGCTGGGAACAGTGCTGGCAAGGATGATTAACAACGTGGCGCTGCCGGTGGCAGGTCGCGTTGAAAAAGGGATCTGGCGCGTTCTGGACATTCGGGAGGGGGAAATGAACTGGCGCCAGTATCTGATGGCGATCCTGCTGCTGAATATTGTCGGCCTCATCGTCCTCTTCAGCATGCTGATGCTGCAGGGGAGCTTACCGCTCAATCCGCAGCAGTTGCCGGGTCTGTCCTGGCATCTGGCGCTGAACACGGCAGTCAGCTTTGTCACTAACACCAACTGGCAGTCCTATGCCGGGGAAACCACGCTGAGCTACTTTAGCCAGATGGCCGGGTTAACCGTGCAAAACTTCCTCTCTGCTGCCACCGGCATTGCGGTGATCTTCGCGCTCACGCGTGCCTTTGCGCGTCAAAATATCAGCACGCTGGGCAACGCATGGGTCGATCTGACACGCATCACGCTGTGGATACTGCTCCCTGTTGCCCTCATTATCGCGCTGTTCTTTATTCAGCAAGGTACCCTGCAAAACCTGCTGCCTTACGCGCCGTATACCTCTCTGGAAGGGGCAAAACAGCTTTTGCCTATGGGGCCGGTGGCCTCGCAGGAAGCCATTAAGATGCTCGGGACTAACGGCGGTGGCTTCTTCAACGCCAACTCGTCGCATCCGTTTGAAAACCCAACAGCGCTGACCAACTTTGTCGAAATGCTGGCGATCTTCCTGATCCCCGCCGCGCTCTGTTTTGCCTTTGGCGATGTGGTCAACGACCGCCGTCAGGGACGCACCCTTCTGTGGACCATGTCTCTGATCTTCGTGGTCTGCGTCGCGCTGGTGATGTGGGCGGAATGGAAAGGTAATCCGCATTTCCTGACGCTGGGCGCTGACAGCGCGATCAACATGGAAGGGAAAGAGAGTCGCTTTGGCATCCTGTCCAGCAGTTTGTTTGCCGTGGTTACCACCGCAGCCTCGTGCGGGGCGGTTAACGCCATGCATGACTCCTTTACGGCACTGGGTGGCATGATCCCAATGTGGCTGATGCAGATTGGCGAAGTGGTGTTTGGCGGCGTGGGCTCTGGTCTTTACGGCATGCTGCTGTTTGTGCTGCTGGCGGTGTTTATCGCCGGTCTGATGATTGGCCGTACCCCGGAATACCTGGGCAAAAAAATCGACGTCCGGGAAATGAAATTAACCGCGCTGGCCATTCTGGTCACGCCTGCCCTCGTGCTGCTCGGCACCGCGCTGGCACTGATGACCGAAGCCGGCCGCAGCGGCATCTTTAACCCGGGTATCCATGGCTTTAGTGAAGTGCTCTACGCCGTCTCGTCTGCGGCGAACAACAACGGCAGCGCCTTTGCAGGCTTAAGTGCCAACTCGCCTTTCTGGAACTGTCTGCTGGCATTCTGCATGTTTGTCGGCCGCTTCGGCGTGATTGTGCCGGTGATGGCCATCGCCGGATCGCTGGTAAATAAAAAAATCCAACCGACCACCACCGGCACATTACCGACACACGGTGCGCTGTTTATTGGCCTGCTGACCGGCACCGTGTTGCTGGTAGGCGCCCTGACCTTTATCCCCGCCCTCGCGTTAGGCCCGGTCGCGGAAACCCTCTCTTTACGCTGATTTTGCGGAGAATTGTCATGAGTCGTAAACAACTGGCCCTGTTCGAACCGTCGTTAGTTCGTCAGGCCCTCATGGATGCGGTGAAAAAGCTGAGCCCGCGCGTACAGTGGCACAACCCGGTGATGTTTATCGTCTGGGCAGGCAGCGTGCTGACTACCGTCCTGGCGCTTGCCATGGGAACGGGTCACCTCCCGGGCAACGCCATGTTCACCGGAGCCATCAGCCTGTGGCTGTGGTTTACCGTGCTGTTTGCCAACTTTGCCGAGGCGCTGGCGGAAGGCCGCAGTAAAGCGCAGGCCAACAGCCTGAAAGGGGTAAAAAAGACCGCCTTCGCACGTAAATTACGTGAGCCAAAATACGGCGCGCAGATGGACCACGTGCCGGCAGATGAGCTGCGTAAAGGCGATGTGGTGCTGGTGGAAGCCGGTGACATCATCCCCTGTGATGGCGAAGTCATTGAAGGGGGCGCCTCGGTAGACGAGAGCGCCATTACCGGGGAATCCGCGCCGGTCATTCGTGAATCTGGCGGTGACTTCGCCTCGGTCACGGGCGGGACGCGTATTCTCTCCGACTGGCTGGTGATCCAGTGCAGCGTCAACCCGGGTGAAACCTTCCTCGACCGGATGATCGCCATGGTAGAAGGCGCGCAGCGTCGTAAAACACCCAACGAAATTGCCCTCACCATTCTGCTGGTGGCGCTGACCATCGTCTTCCTGTTGGCTACCGCCACGCTGTGGCCCTTCTCCAGCTACGCGGGCACCGCGGTCAGCATCACCGTGCTGGTGGCGCTGCTGGTCTGCCTGATCCCAACCACCATCGGCGGCCTGCTCTCCGCTATTGGTGTGGCGGGTATGAGCCGCATGCTGGGCGCGAACGTTATCGCCACCAGCGGACGCGCCGTAGAGGCCGCCGGTGACGTGGATGTGCTGCTGCTGGATAAAACCGGGACCATCACCCTCGGCAACCGCCAGGCCTCCGAGTTTTTACCTGCCCCGGGCGTGGATGAAAAAACGCTGGCCGATGCCGCCCAGCTCTCGTCTCTTGCCGATGAAACGCCGGAAGGCCGCAGCATCGTTATTCTGGCGAAACAGCGCTTTAATCTGCGCCAGCGTGATGTGCAGAGCCTGCACGCCACTTTTGTCCCCTTCACGGCACAAACCCGAATGAGCGGTATCAACATTCAGGAGCGCATGATCCGTAAAGGTTCCGTTGATGCCATTCGTCGCCACATTGAAGCCAACAACGGCCATTTTCCACCGGAAGTGGACAATCTGGTTGAGAGCGTTGCTCGCCAGGGGGCCACACCGCTGGTCGTAGCCGAAGGGGCGAATGTGCTGGGGGTGATTGCGCTGAAGGACATCGTCAAAGGCGGCATTAAAGAGCGTTTCGCCCAGTTGCGTAAAATGGGGATTAAAACGGTGATGATCACCGGGGATAACCGGCTGACTGCCGCCGCGATTGCCGCAGAAGCGGGCGTGGATGATTTCCTCTCGGAAGCCACACCGGAAGCCAAGCTGGCGTTGATCCGTCAGTACCAGGCGGAAGGTCGTCTGGTCGCGATGACCGGTGACGGCACCAACGACGCCCCTGCCCTCGCACAGGCCGACGTGGCGGTGGCGATGAACTCCGGTACCCAGGCGGCAAAAGAGGCGGGCAACATGGTCGACCTTGACTCTAACCCGACCAAGCTGATTGAAGTGGTGCATATCGGTAAACAGATGCTGATGACGCGCGGGTCATTGACCACGTTCAGTATCGCCAATGACGTGGCGAAGTATTTCGCCATTATTCCCGCGGCGTTCGCGGCCACCTATCCGCAGCTAAACGCGCTGAACGTGATGCATCTGCACTCCCCGTCTTCGGCCATTCTCAGTGCGGTGATTTTCAACGCCCTGATTATTGTCTTCCTGATCCCGCTGGCGCTGAAAGGGGTGAGCTATAAACCGCTGACGGCTGCTGCCATGCTGCGCCGTAACCTGTGGATTTACGGGCTGGGCGGGCTGCTGGTGCCCTTTATCGGGATTAAAGCTATCGACCTGCTGTTAACGCTGTTCGGGCTGGTTTAAAAGGTGAATCAAATGACGATGTTACGTCCCGCTATACTTCTGTTTATTCTGCTGTCTCTCATTACCGGTGGGCTTTACCCGCTGCTGACCACCGCGCTGGGCCAGTGGTGGTTCAAGGATCAGGCCAATGGCTCGCTGATCATACAGCAGGGTGAAAACCCCGGCTCCCGCCTGATTGGTCAAAACTTTACGGACGCCCGGTACTTTCAGGGACGCCCTTCCGCTACCGCCGATAGCCCGTATAATCCGATGGCATCCGGCGGGAGCAACCTGGCGGGCAGTAATCCTGAACTGAACAAAGCCATCGCTGAGCGTGTGGCGGCCCTGCGCAGCGCCAACCCGCAGGCCAGCCGGGAGATTCCAGTGGAACTGGTGACCGCCTCCGCCAGTGGGCTGGACTACAGCCTGACGCCTGAAGCGGTGGCCTGGCAGATACCGCGCGTCGCCGCTGCCCGTCATCTGAGCGTCGAGCAGGTCAGCCAGCTGGTGGCAGCGCACACGCAAAAGCCGCTGGTCAGTTTCATTGGCATGCCGGTAGTAAATATTGTTGAGCTGAATCTGGCGCTGGACGCGCTAAGGAATAACTAAATGACCGACGAGCCCTTGCGCCCGGATCCTGACAGGCTGCTGGAACAGACAGCTGAAGCCCATCGCGGCAAGCTGAAAATTTTCTTCGGTGCCTGCGCGGGCGTCGGGAAAACCTTCGCCATGCTGACAGAAGCTCAGCGGCTTCGGGCTCAGGGGCTCGATATTCTGATCGGCGTGGTGGAAACCCACGGCCGTAAAGAGACCGCGGCGTTGTTAAAGGGGCTGGCCACGCAGCCTCCTCGCCGTATCAGCCATCGTGGCAGGCTGGTGACGGAGTTTGATCTCGACGCCGCCCTCGCCCGCCGCCCCGCCCTTATTCTGATGGACGAACTGGCGCACAGCAATGCGCCAGGCTCGCGCCACCCCAAACGCTGGCAGGACGTAGAAGAGTTACTTGAAGCCGGGATTGACGTCTTCACTACGGTGAATGTTCAGCATCTTGAAAGCCTGAACGACGTGGTCAGCGGCGTGACCGGCATTCAGGTGCGCGAAACGGTGCCGGATCCGTTCTTTGACTCCGCTGATGAAGTGGTGCTGGTGGACCTGCCGCCAGACGATCTGCGCCAGCGCCTGCATGAAGGGAAAGTCTATATTGCAGGCCAGGCCGAACGCGCTATCGAACACTTCTTTCGTAAAGGCAACCTGATTGCCCTGCGCGAACTGGCCCTGCGCCGCACCGCCGATCGCGTGGATGACCAGATGCGTGCCTGGCGCGATCTGCAAGGACAGGAACGCGTCTGGCATACGCGGGATGCCATCCTGCTGTGCATTGGTCACAGTAGCGGCAATGAAAAGCTTGTCCGTACCGCCGCCCGGCTGGCTGCGAAATTTGGCAGCGTCTGGCACGCGGTCTATGTCGAAACGCCGCAGCTTCACGCCCTGCCAGAAAACCAGCGTCGCGCGATCCTGAGTTCGCTGCGCCTGGCCCAGGAGCTGGGGGCGGAAACCGCGACCCTCTCCGATCCGCAGGAAGATAAAGCCATTCTGCGCTACGCGCGTGAGCACAACCTGGGCAAAATTGTCATTGGCCGTCGCCAGCACCGGCGCTGGTTTAGCCGCGAATCGTTTGCCGACAAGCTGGCCCGGCGTGCACCCGACCTGGATCTGGTGGTCGTGGCGCTGGACGACAAACCCACGCCGTTACCCAACCGTGCGCCAGACAGCCGCACGTTCACCGATAAATGGCGCATCCAGCTTCGCGGTTGCCTTGTCGCCGTCGTGCTTTGCGCCCTGATTACCTTTATTGCCAGCCAGTGGCTGATTGCGTTTGATGCCGCCAACCTGGTGATGATCTACCTGCTCGGCGTGGTGGTGGTGGCGCTCTTTTACGGGCGCTGGCCGTCAGTCCTGGCAACGGTGATTAACGTCATCAGCTTCGATCTCTTCTTTATCGACCCGCGCGGAACGCTTGCCGTCTCGGATGTACAGTACGTCCTCACGTTTGCCGTCATGCTCACCGTCGGGCTGGTGATCGGGAATCTGACGGCAGGCGTTCGCTATCAGGCACGTATCGCCCGCTATCGTGAACAGCGCACCCGACATTTATACGAGATGTCTAAATCGCTGGCGGTAGGCCGCACGCCGCTGGATATCGTCCAGACCAGCGAGCAGTTTATCCGCTCGACATTTAACGCCAGTAACCTGATTTTACTCCCGGATGAGCACGGTAAGCTGCGCCCGCTGACGTCGGCCACGGGCATGACGCCGTGGGATGAGGCCATTGCACGCTGGAGCTTCGATAAAGGGTTACCGGCAGGCGCAGGGACAGACACCCTCCCCGGCGTGCCGTATCAGATCCTGCCGCTGCGCAGTGCGGATAAAAATCAGGGGCTGGTCATCGTCGAGCCTTCTAATCTGCGCCAGCTGATGATCCCCGAGCAGCAGAGGCTGCTCGAGACCTTTACGTTGCTGGTTGCCAGCGCCCTGGAGCGGCTGGCGCTGACGGCCAGCGAAGAACAGGCCCGGCTGGCAAGCGAGCGCGAAAGCATTCGCAACTCGCTGCTGGCAGCGCTCTCACACGATCTTCGCACGCCTCTCACCGTGCTGTTTGGCCAGTCGGAAATTCTGACCCTGGATCTGGCGGCTGAAGGTTCAAAACACGCCCTGCAGGCCAGCGAGATCCGCCAGCACGTGCTGAACACCACGCGGCTGGTGAATAACCTGCTCGATATGGCGCGGATACAGTCTGGCGGGTTCAACCTCAAAAAAGAGTGGCTCACGCTTGAGGAAGTGGTAGGAAGCGCGCTGAAAATGCTGGAGCCCGGTCTCGGTGGACGGCATATCGCCCTGAACATGCCCGATCCCCTGACATTAATTCACGTTGATGGCCCGCTGTTTGAGCGGGTGTTAATTAATCTGCTGGAAAATGCGGGTAAATATGCCGGAGCACACGCGCAAATTGGGGTGAATGCTTCGGTGGAAGATCACACCCTGAGGCTCGACGTCTGGGACACCGGGCCCGGTATTCCTGCCGGGCAGGAAAAAGCGATATTCGAAAAATTCTCACGGGGCAATAAAGAGTCTGCCATTCCGGGGGTTGGTCTGGGTCTGGCGATCTGCCAGGCCATTATTGACGTCCATGGCGGCACCATTTCGGCAGAGAACCGCCCGGAAGGAGGCGCACGTTTTTGTGTTACACTTCCTCTGGACACCCCGCCAGAACTTGATGAATTACCAGAGGATTTGTGATCAACGTCCTGATTGTAGAAGATGAACTCGCCATTAGCCGGTTTCTGCGCGCTGCGCTGGAAGGTGACGGTCTGCGCGTTCATGATGCCGGTACGCTCCAGCGCGGGTTGATTGAAGCCGCTACCCGCAAGCCGGACCTGGTGATCCTCGATCTTGGTTTGCCGGATGGCGACGGTATCGATTTTATTCGCGAGGTGCGCCAGTGGAGCCAGATGCCCATTCTGGTGCTCTCCGCACGCACCGAAGAGTCAGATAAAATCGCCGCGCTGGATGCCGGGGCGGACGACTATCTTATTAAACCTTTTGGGATTGGTGAGTTACAGGCTCGCCTTCGTGTGGCGCTGCGTCGCCACGGTGCCGCCACGCCTGCCGACCCAACGTACACTTTCGGTGATGTGCACGTTGATCTCGCTTCGCGACGTATTGTGCGCGGTGAAGAGGAGATCCATCTCACGCCGATAGAGTTCCGCCTGCTTGCGGTTTTGCTCAACAACCACGGTAAGGTGCTGACCCAACGTCAGCTGCTGGCTCAAGTGTGGGGACCCAACGCCGTGGAACATAGTCACTATTTACGCATATATATGGGCCACCTGCGCCAGAAACTTGAAACCGACCCCGCACGTCCTCGCCATTTATTAACTGAAACCGGTATCGGTTATCGGTTTATGCTTTGAATAACTATTCAATTTTATTTCCAATAAAAACAAACCCACCCACATAATTCCGTTTAAATAAGCCATAAGCGATAATTTTGGCTTATTTTCGCTCATTCAAAACAGAAACAACACAATCCGTTAACGCATCATCAACAAACCAGTGTTTTGATCTGAGATATTCATCGAAAACGAATAATTATTTCTGATTTGATCGGTTAAGGGTGATCTGATTCACAGTTAATCGCTTTTTCCTGGATAAAATGACCATGCTTTCAATTACTGAAAGGAAAATGAAACATGGAAAACAATAATCGCTTGATGCCCCATATAAGGCGGACAACACATATCATGATGTTTGCCCACCGAAACTGCTTTGACTTCCATCTCTTTAATGCCCGGTAGTCCTTCGACTTCTGGCGCACCCGCTTGCAGGTTAACCTGAAAAAACTCTATTTTACAGGCCATTGCCTGTGAAGGCGTGCGTTCATTCAATTTAATTCAGAATTATCCGCAGCCGGGCGGACTGAATCTCATTCCTTAAAAAGCAACTTACTGATTTTTTATCAGCGGCCACACTTTGCTTTTTTTTCCGGACATTATCGATTTCTTTCTAGCGAGAAATCGAGGGACGAATATTGCCTTAAATAAAGAGAGAAAGATGAAAAGTTTAAAAATTGCAGCCAGCCGTGCATGCCCTGATTGCTTTACCACTCACCGTGAACTGGTAGATGTCAGCACCTCTGATTATATTGACGTGGCCGCCATTGTTCTGGCCGTGAGCGATATTTCCAGTGGCACTCTGGAAGAAATAGAAGCTACCGGGTTTGGTATTCCCGTATTTATTGCGACACATAAAGAAGAGTTCATTCCGGCTGAATATTTATCGCGCATCCACGGTGTGTTTGAGTGTTCAGAGACCAGTAACGACTTTTACGGACGTCAACTGGAAGCGGCCGCGCAGAAGTACGAAACCCAGCTACGCCCCCCGTTTTTCCGCGCACTGGTCGACTACGTGAATCAGGGCAACAGCGCATTCGATTGTCCGGGGCATCAGGGTGGGCAATTTTTCCGCCGTCATCCTGCCGGTAATCAATTTGTCGATTTCTTCGGCGAAACGCTTTTCCGCTCCGATCTGTGCAACGCCGACGTGGCCATGGGGGATCTGCTGATCCATGAAGGCGCGCCGTGCATTGCCCAGCAACACGCGGCGAAAGTGTTTAATGCGGATAAAACCTACTTTGTGCTGAACGGTACCTCATCATCCAACAAAGTGGTGCTAAACGCCCTGCTCACCCCCGGCGACTTGGTGCTGTTCGATCGTAATAACCATAAATCCAACCACCACGGAGCCCTGCTTCAGGCGGGTGCCACGCCGGTCTATCTGGAAACGGCGCGCAACCCGTACGGCTTTATTGGTGGCATTGATGCCCACTGCTTTGAGGAGAGCTACCTGCGCGAGCTGGTATCGGAAGTGGCGCCGGGTCGTGCGCGTGACGAACGTCCGTTCCGTCTGGCGGTGATCCAGCTGGGCACCTACGATGGCACCATTTATAACGCCCGCCAGGTCGTCGATAAAATTGGTCACCTGTGCGACTACATCCTGTTCGATTCTGCCTGGGTGGGCTACGAGCAATTTATTCCGATGATGGCCGACTGCTCTCCGCTGCTGCTGGAGCTGAACGAAAACGATCCGGGGATCCTGGTTACCCA
This sequence comes from Enterobacter cloacae complex sp. OE43NF, assembly GCF_023544405.1. Lineage (NCBI taxonomy): Bacteria > Pseudomonadati > Pseudomonadota > Gammaproteobacteria > Enterobacterales > Enterobacteriaceae > Enterobacter > Enterobacter cloacae complex sp. OE43NF. Next base: position 66,389 of record NZ_JAMJFW010000018.1, on the reverse strand, counting down.
GTCAGTCCATAAACAGCAGGCGGGTTTTTCGCAGACCTCGCAAATTCACAAGAAAGACCGCCATATTAAAGGCCAACCGCGCTATGTCCCGCACAAGCGCCTGAATAACGCCTTTATGATGCACGCCTCCACCAGCCCGTTCTACCCCCTGTTTGCCGCACTGGATATCAACGCCCGCATGCACGAGGGGCAGAGTGGCCGCAATATGTGGATGGACTGCGTGGTTACCGGCATTGAAGCACGCAAGCTGATCCTGGAGAACTGCCAGTTTATTCGCCCGTTCGTGCCGGAGCTGGTAGATGGCCGTCCGTGGGAAAGCTGGGACACGGCTGAAATTGCCACCGACCTGCGCTTCTTCCACTTTGTGCCGGGTGAAAACTGGCACGCTTTTGAAGGGTATGCCGAGCATCAATACTTTATCGACCCGTGCAAACTGCTGTTGACCACGCCGGGCATCAACGCCCGTACCGGCGAGTATGAGGATTTCGGCGTGCCCGCCACCATTCTGGCCAACTTCCTGCGTGAAAACAGCATCGTGCCGGAGAAATGCGATCTCAACTCGATCCTGTTCCTGCTGACCCCTGCGGAAGATATGGGCAAGCTGCAGCAGCTGGTGGCACAGTTGGTGCGTTTCGAAAAACTGCTTCAGACCGATGCGCCATTAAAAGAGGTGCTTCCGTCTATCTGTAAGCAATACCCGGAACGCTACGCCGGTTATACCCTGCGCCAGATATGCCAGGAGATGCATGAACTGTACGCCCGCCATAACGTGAAACAGCTGCAAAAAGAGATGTTCCGCAAGTCTCACTTCCCTCGCGTGATGATGAACCCGCAGGACGCAAACTATGCGTATCTGCGTGGTGAGGTTGAACTGGTCTCGCTGCGTGATGCGGAAGGCCGTATTGCCGCCGAAGGCGCCCTGCCTTACCCACCAGGCGTGCTGTGCGTGGTTCCGGGTGAAGTCTGGGGAGGCTCCGTCCTGCGCTACTTTGCCGCGCTGGAAGAGGGTATCAACCTTTTACCGGGCTTCGCACCGGAACTACAGGGTGTGTACGTTGAGGAGTGCGATGGACGCAAACAGGTTCGCTGTAACGTCATCAAACAACCCGCCGCTCAGCCCGCGCTGCTGAAAGGAGAAAAATTATGAGTAAGTCCAACAAGATGGGCGTGGTGCAGCTGACCATCCTCACCATGGTCAACATGATGGGTTCAGGGATTATTATGCTGCCCACCAAACTTGCCGAGGTGGGTACCATTTCGATTATCTCCTGGCTGGTAACCGCGGTCGGCTCCATGGCGCTGGCATGGGCATTTGCCAAATGCGGAATGTTCAGCCGCAAGTCAGGCGGGATGGGCGGCTACGCCGAATACGCCTTCGGCAAATCTGGCAACTTTATGGCTAACTACACCTATGGCGTGTCGCTGCTGATCGCCAACGTGGCGATTGCCATCTCCGCCGTGGGTTACGGTACGGAGCTGTTTGGTGCCACGCTCAGCCCGGTGCAAATTGGGCTGGCGACCATCGGCGTGCTGTGGATCTGCACCGTGGCCAACTTTGGCGGCGCGCGCATCACGGGTCAGTTAAGTAGCATCACCGTCTGGGGCGTGATTATCCCGGTTGTCGGGCTGTGCATCATCGGCTGGTTCTGGTTCAGTCCGACCCTGTACGCGAACTCCTGGAACCCGCACCATGTGCCGTTCTTTTCCGCTGTGGGGTCCTCTATCGCCATGACGCTGTGGGCCTTCCTCGGTCTGGAATCCGCCTGCGCAAACGCGGAAGTGGTAGAGAACCCGGAAAAGAACGTCCCGATTGCCGTTCTTGGCGGAACGCTGGGCGCGGCGGTGATCTATATCGTCTCCACTAACGTTATTGCCGGTATCGTACCGAACATGGATTTGGCTAACTCTACGGCGCCGTTTGGGCTGGCCTTCGCGCAGATGTTCACCCCGGAAGTCGGGAAAGTGATCATGGGGCTGATGGTCATGTCCTGCTGCGGTTCACTCCTCGGCTGGCAGTTCACCATCGCGCAGGTGTTTAAATCTTCGGCTGACGAAGGTTACTTCCCGAAAATCTTCTCCCGCGTGACCAAAGCCGATGCGCCGGTGCAGGGCATGCTGGCCATTGTCATCTTCCAGAGCGGGTTATCGCTGATGACCATTAGCCCATCCCTGAACAGCCAGTTCAACGTGCTGGTCAACCTGGCGGTGGTGACAAATATCATTCCGTATATTCTGTCGATGGCGGCGCTGGTGATCATTCAGAAAGTGGCGAAAGTGGATCCCCGCAAAGCTCGGGCGGCCAATATTGTGGCGCTGATTGGGGCGATTTACAGCTTCTATGCGCTCTACTCATCCGGCCAGGAGGCGATGCTTTATGGTGCGATGGTGACCTTTATGGGCTGGACGCTGTACGGGCTGGTCTCACCGCGGTTTGAATTGAAGAATAAACATAGTTAGGTAAAAGCAAAACGGCAACCCAGGGGTTGCCGTTTTTAGTGTTTTCACCCTCTCCCTGTGGGAGAGGGCCGGGCTGATGCCCTCACCGAACACCACTTACGCGTTTTTCAGCACTTCGCTGACAATCTCTACCGCTTCTTTCTCAATCTGCTGGCGATGCTCAGCGCCGAGGAAGCTTTCACAATAGATTTTGTACGCATCTTCTGTACCGGATGGACGCGCGGCGAACCAGCCATTTTCGGTCATCACTTTCAGACCACCAATAGAGGCACCGTTACCCGGCGCAGCCGTCAGACGTGCCGTAATCGGATCACCGGCCAGCGTGCTGGCACTGACCATCTCCGGAGAGAGTTTAGACAGGGCTGCTTTCTGTGCGGAGGTCGCGCTTGCCTGGATACGGTTGTAGCTCGGTGCACCAAAGCGCGCCGCCAGCTCGTCGTAGTGTTCCTGCGGGTTCTTGCCGGTGACCGCGGTGATCTCCGCCGCCAGCAGACACATGATGATACCGTCTTTGTCGGTTGACCATGGTGTGCCATCGAAACGCAGGAAGGATGCCCCCGCGCTCTCTTCACCACCAAAGCCGAAGCTGCCGTCATGCAGACCATCAACAAACCATTTAAAACCAACCGGCACTTCCACCAGCTTGCGACCCAGCGCGTCAACCACGCGGTCGATCATGGCTGAAGAGACCAGCGTTTTACCTACAGCCACCTCTTTGCCCCACTGCGGGCGGTGCTGGAACAGGTAGTTGATTGCCACAGCCAGGTAGTGGTTTGGGTTCATCAGCCCGGCCGGGGTAACGATACCGTGGCGGTCATAATCCGGGTCGTTGGCGAAGGCGAGATCGAATTTGTCACGCAGTGCCAGCAGGCCTGCCATCGCGCACTCGGAGGAGCAGTCCATACGGATCGCGCCGTCTTTATCAAGGTGCATAAAGCGGAAGGTCTGATCGACGTGATCGTTAACGATGGTCAGATCCAGCTTGTAATGCTCTGCAATGCGTTTCCAGTATTCAATACCGGAGCCGCCCAGCGGATCCACACCCAGCTTCAGGCCGGCTTTCTGGATAGCCGCCATATCGACGATATCCGCCAGCCCTTCCACGAACGGCTGCACCAGATCCTGCTCTTTCACGTGGCCGGACGCCATGGCCGCATCCAGAGAAATACGCTTAACGCCTTTCAGACCATCGGCCATTAAGGCGTTGGCGCGGTCTTCCACCACTTTGGTGACGTTGGTATCTGCCGGGCCACCGTTAGGTGGGTTGTATTTGATACCACCGTCTTCCGGCGGGTTGTGAGAAGGCGTGATAACGATACCGTCAGCCTGTGGGCCACCTTTTTTGTTGTGCACAAGGATAGCGTTAGAGACGGCAGGCGTTGGGGTGAAACCGTTATTTTCCTGCACAATTACATCAACGCCGTTCGCCGCCAGAACTTCCAGCACGGAAATGAATGCCGGTTCAGACAGGGCGTGAGTATCTTTCCCCACGTAGCACGGACCGGTAACACCGTTTTTGGCGCGCTCTTCCGCGATGGCCTGAGCAATGGCCAGAATGTGCGGTTCGTTAAAGCTATGGCGTGCCGCGCTACCGCGATGGCCTGATGTCCCAAACTTCACTGCGTGTTCTGCGTTGCCCACGACCGGTTTCAGCACATAATACTGCGCGGTCAGCTGAGCGACGTTAATCAAATCGCTTTGTTGTGCAGGTTGGCCTGCACGGCTGTGATTTGCCATTACCGGGTCCTTCTGATGCAAGGGTTAAATTGTACCGCAAACCTTTTCAATCAATTCCGCCGGGAACTGCATGGACTGCATGATGTGTTCAACCATGCTGCACTTGCGGCCCGTATTGGTATTGGTGATGACCCAGTACGGTGTGCCAGGGACATGTTTAGGTTTGGTCTGGTTGCCATTTTGCAGCAGCGTCTGCTCGTCGCCCGCGAAATAGACGCGCGTGCGACCGTGCAGCGACTCAGTCGCTTCAGCAAACGCCTTGTTATCCAGTGAATAAAGTGTAGACAGCACCAGCATGAAGCGGTTGACCGCTTTTTTCTGCTCTGCATATTCATCAGACAGCAGCAGCTCGCGCATCGCACGTACTTTGTCTTTCACCTGCACGGCGGCAGGTTTTGCTTGTGCAACAACACTCGGCTGAGACACGACATCTTTAGTGGCTGGGGTAGCAGACGGTGAAGCGGCGGAAATTTTAAGCATACGCCGTAAAATGTCGGACGCGCTCTCCCCGATATGCCGCGTTTGGCTGGCAATAAACTGATAGAGTTCGTCATCAACTTCGATTGTTTTCATCTTAATCCAGTGCGATATCTTATCTGAATACAAGTCGTTGAGATTATAAAGTCAAATCCCAACAGCGGATAGCGTCAAACCAGGTTGGCGGCAAAAGTCAGATTAAACTGGAACCTTGCAGCCGGGCGGCAGAATGGTCAACATAATACCCTAACCTGTCACACCTAAAAAAAGAACTTTGCCATGAAATTGAATACCCGAGCGCAATCTGCACAATCGCCGAACACGAATCCTCCCATCGTACTGGTTCACGGGCTGTTTGGCAGCCTGGATAACCTGGGCGTGCTGGCGCGCGATCTGGTTACCGATCACGATATTTTGCAGGTGGATATGCGAAATCATGGCCTTTCCGGGCGTTCAGAAGAGATGACCTATGCGGCCATGGCGCAGGATCTGCTGGATACGCTGGATGCCAACAATCTCGAGAAAGTGACGTTGATCGGGCATTCAATGGGCGGCAAAGCGGTCATGGCACTGACGGCTCTGGCACCAGAAAGAATAAGTGGCCTGGTGGTCATAGATGTCGCCCCGGTGGATTACCACGTCCGTCGCCATGATGAGATTTTCGCCGCCATCAACGCGGTGACCAACGCTGGCGTCTCGACGCGCCAACAGGCAGCTGTCGTTATGCGTGAGCATCTGGATGAAGAAGAGGTTATCCAGTTTCTGCTGAAATCGTTCGTTGACGGCCAGTGGCGGTTCAACGTGCCGGTGCTGTGGGAGCAGTACGATAACATCGTCGGTTGGGAAACCGTTCCGGCATGGCCGCACCCTACCCTCTTCATTCGTGGCGGCAATTCGCCCTACGTTACCGACGCCTGTCGCGATACCCTGCTGGCGCAATTCCCGCAGGCACGCGCTCATGTCATAGCTGGCGCCGGACATTGGGTTCATGCGGAAAAACCAGACGCCGTCTTACGCGCCATTCGCCGCTATCTGACTGATACGGCAAATTGATTAAAAAGAGAGCGACTGGAAGGCTGCGGGCTTCCAGTCGTTGGCGTGCCGTTTTTGGTGATGTATGATGGCGCGCTTATCGCCCAGGCATTAGCAGGGCGGCGTGTTTCCCCCGAAGTCTCAGAATCATGGCCAAAGAACAAACGGACCGTACGACACTAGATCTGTTCGCGAATGAGCGTCGACCGGGACGACCAAAAACGAATCCGCTTTCGCGCGACGAACAGCTGCGTATTAATAAACGCAACCAGCTTAAACGCGATAAAAATCGTGGGCTTAAGCGTGTCGAACTGAAGCTCAACGCCGACGCTGTCGATGCGCTAAACGAACTGGCTGACGCGCGTAATATCAGCCGCAGCGAGCTGATCGAAGAAATGTTACTCACCCAACTCGAGACCATGCGCAGTAAGGCATAAGTCCGAAAAATCCCTTTATTATCCTTTTCATGTAGCACAGAGTGCAGTCCTGCGCGATAGCTGTTTCCGCAGGGTTGCCTGTTCTGCTATTATTGCCTTTATCCGTGGACAAATTGCGCCACCATACCATTAAGTATCAAGAGGTTATTTTACTCATGGCAATTATCGGCATTTTCTTCGGCAGTGATACCGGCAATACCGAAAATATCGCAAAAAACATTCAGAAACAGCTCGGTAAAGACGTTGCCGATGTGCACGACATCGCCAAGAGCAGCAAAGAAGATCTCGAAGGCTATGACATCCTGCTGCTGGGTATTCCGACCTGGTATTACGGTGAAGCCCAGTGTGACTGGGATGATTTCTTCCCAACGCTGGAAGAGGTGGATTTCAACGGCAAGCTGGTTGCCCTGTTTGGCTGCGGCGACCAGGAAGATTATGCAGAGTACTTCTGTGATGCGCTGGGCACCATCCGCGACATTATTGAGCCAAACGGTGCCGTTATTGTAGGTCACTGGCCTACCGCTGGTTATCACTTCGAAGCGTCTAAAGGTCTGGCAGACGACGATCACTTCGTGGGTCTGGCGATTGACGAAGATCGTCAGCCAGAACTGACCGCCGAGCGCGTTGAAAAATGGGTTAAGCAGATCCGTGAAGAGCTGCACCTGGACGATATTCTTAACGCCTGATGATTCTTGCGGCGCAACGGTGGTTGCGCCCATAAACCAGGTCAAACCGATTAAATTAATTGCTACAATCTTTTAACTTTTTCGCCCAGACCTGTACAATGACCCCCTGATAAAACGTGGCTTTCACAATGCAAGTTTGTTGGTGATACCACGTTTTTATAAGCATACTTTACCTGAGACTTGCAGTTTTCATTTAGCCATGGCAGTTCTATAATGAGACGCATTATCCCGGGTGCAATTTCTGTCACTTCCTACAGAAGTGAATCGTTTAGCAACAGGACAGATTCCGCATGACTGACAACAATACCGCATTAAAGAAGGCTGGCCTGAAAGTTACGCTTCCTCGGTTAAAAATCCTTGAAGTGCTTCAGGGTCCAGACAATCACCATGTCAGTGCGGAAGACCTTTATAAGCGTCTTATCGACATGGGCGAAGAGATTGGGCTGGCAACCGTCTATCGTGTGCTGAACCAGTTTGATGACGCGGGCATTGTCACCCGTCATAATTTCGAAGGCGGTAAATCTGTATTCGAACTGACTCAACAGCATCACCACGATCACCTGATCTGCCTGGATTGCGGCAAGGTCATTGAATTCAGCGATGATTCCATTGAATCTCGCCAGCGTGAAATCGCCGCACGTCACGGTATCCGCCTGACGAACCACAGCCTGTACCTATATGGTCATTGCGCTGAAGGCGATTGCCGCGAAGACGATCACGCGCACGACGCGAAATAAACACGTTTCATACTCTGAGCCAGCCGCAAGGTTGGCTTTTTTTTGCCTGCTGTCTGGCAAAAAAAAGCCCGGCAGCGCAGCGCTACCGGGCATGATAACAGCGGGTTAATGGCTGTTGTTGCTGCGAATCTCTTTCCAGATCTGATCGCAACGCTTCGCGACTTCCTGATCGTTACCGGTTTTACGCGCCTGGATACAGGCCTGATAATCCATTACACGAATATTCTCCTGGGTTGCGAACTGTTCATGCGCTTTCTCTTTTTTCAGTACATTCAGCACGCTCTGACAGGCTTCGATCTTCTCCGGTGAACCTTCCGCCGTATTGATACACGCGCTGTAGGCTTCTTTCAGACGGGAGTCCTCTTTCGGGGCCTGATTCTGCGCACAAGCCACCAGTCCCGATGCCAGCAACGCGACGATTACAATCTTTTTCATATGTAGTCTCCGGTCCGGCGGGAATTACCCCGCCGGACGAGTCATCAGAAGATGGTGAACGGTGCGATAACCATGAATTTCACGTCGCGTTCATCCTGGAAGATGTTGCCGTAACCGCCCGCGTAGCTCGGGATATCGGAGTGGTTGTCGTATTGTGTAAAGTGCAGTTTGAACATAGTACCTTTGGCGCGACCATCCTGCAGGGTGTAGATCGCATCCAGGCTGTAAGCGGATTCTTTGAGACGATAGTTTGGATCGTAGTATGCGTCTGGCGTTGCCATATCAGCAGGCTTCGCATCCCATGCGTAGGCGTAAGATGCCCCCACCGCCCAGCCTGGCAGGTTCCAGTTTTTCAGATCATACATTGCGCCGAAGAAGACTGCTTTTTCGCCATCGGCGTTGAAGTCGGAACGGTTATCCCACCAGATATCCAGACGACCGTTTGAAGAGGCATAGGTTGGGGTCATACGCTGCAGGAAGTAGCCCTGCTGCCCTTCCGCTTTTACCCACGTTCCTTCAAGACGCAAATCTACCTGACCGACTTTGTAGCCGAAGGTCAGCGCCTGCAACCACGCCGTGCCGTCATAAATATCATTCACGCCACCATCACTGACTTTATCTCGCGTACCGTAGAACTGGTAGCTGGTACTCAGCGGGCTACCCGCGATGTCAAATTTATAACTGGCCTTAGCAAAATACTGATCGATATAACCTTCCGCCTGACCAAATGCCGCTTCAAGCACTAAATCATTTTTAAAGTCGTACTTCGCGCCCAGCGAGTGAAGATAATCCACTTTGGTCTTTTTATCGTTCTGGTAGAACTTGTCCATTTCGATATGCCACGGCGCTTTATACTCGTTGGTCCACATATACGAGAAGCTCAACGCACCTGCGTCACCGTAATCAAAATTGGCGCCCGCTTCTGCCCCCTGATAGGTACCTGGCATAAAGCTCCAGTGCGGTGCTAACAGGGTTTGACCGGTTGGCTGAATATAACCACCGCGCGCCCATACCGGGCCGTATTTAAATTTCGCGGCAGCTTTATACAGGCTGATACCGCTTTTATCTCCAGACCAGTCTTCTTTATACGCTTTATTACTGGAGGAGAAGGCTATTTCGTTCGGGTGGCCGCTGTCACCATTTTCCGCCATTTCAATTGCCGTAAAGGCGGCAATATCCAGGCCGAACATATCGGCAGCGTAACCAGACTGGAAATCCAGGTTGGCGTTCCAGGTAGAGTGAGAAAGGTTCGTTTTATATTTATCTTCCGTGACATCTTTACGGTCACGTTCACGCTGCCAGTAATAAATACCGCCCGTGAGGGTTGAATCATCGATGAAACCTGCTGCTTTAGCGTCTGGCGTCACCACCAGGCCTGACATTGCTGTCACACCGGCAATAGCCAGCGCCAGCGCACTACGTTTGCCACTGAACGTACGCATAGATTATTCCTCTTTGACGAATTAAAACGCCTAAAACGGCGAAAAATATAAAAGACCTGATGGTCAGGGGTAGTCGGAAATACCCTCGAATAACTACCGTCTTTAGGTTATTTTTCGCGACGCGAATTATCAATGCTTTTCGGTGGCTAATACTCAGGATTATGACGAAGAGCACATAATTGGTAGTGCTTTGTAACATTTAACGGGATGCCAGAACTGGCGGGGGAAAAGGCCGATTTTCAATAAGTAACGCGTTAAATGATATTCTTTTTACGGTGTGTCAGACTTTTGAAAGGGGATAAACTTTTTTTAAAAAAAATAAGTAGCACCACATTGACCTGTTATTTTTATAAACGCTATTTGGCTACTGCTTTAAAGGCATGATCACTCTATAAAAAAACGCCGCATTACGCGGCGTTTGTTTCTCATTGACCAGCGCGGCGTTATTATTCGCCGATTTTCGTCCAGGTATCACGCAGACCGACCGTACGGTTAAATACCGGTTTTTCAGCGGTGCTGTGACGGCTGTCCAGGCAGAAGTAACCTTCACGTTCAAACTGGAACGCTTTACCCGCCTCAGCCGCTTTCAGGGATGGCTCAGCGTAACCCTGTTTGATGACCAGCGATTCCGGGTTAATGGTCGCCAGGAAGTCTTCTGCTGCGCCTGGGTTAGGCACGCTGAACAGACGATCGTACAGACGAATCTCTACCGGCAGCGCGTGTGATGCACTGACCCAGTGGATCACGCCTTTCACCTTACGACCGTCCGCCGGATCTTTGCTCAGGGTCTCGGCATCGTATGTGCAGAAGATCGTGGTGATGTTGCCTTCCGCATCTTTTTCTACGCGCTCAGCCTTGATCACATAGGCGTTACGCAGACGCACCTCTTTACCGAGCACCAGTCGCTTGTACTGTTTGTTCGCTTCTTCGCGGAAGTCAGCACGATCGATCCAGATTTCACCACTGAACGGTACGTCACGACTGCCCATCTCCGGTTTGTTCGGATGGTTAGGCATCGAGACCATTTCGCTCGCACCCTGCGGATAGTTTTCGATAACCAGTTTTACCGGGTCGATAACGGCCATCGCGCGCGGCGCGTTTTCGTTCAGATCTTCACGAATGCAGGATTCCAGAGACGCCATCTCAATGGTGTTATCCTGCTTGGTCACGCCAATGCGTTTGCAGAACTCACGGATTGACGCCGCGGTATAGCCGCGACGGCGCAGACCAGAGATGGTTGGCATACGTGGGTCGTCCCAGCCTTCAACGTGCTTATCGGTCACCAGCAGGTTCAGTTTACGCTTGGACATCACGGTGTATTCCAGATTCAGACGAGAGAACTCGTACTGACGCGGATGCACCGGAATCGTGATGTTATCCAGCACCCAGTCGTACAGACGACGGTTGTCCTGGAATTCCAGCGTACACAGCGAGTGGGTGATGCCTTCCAGCGCATCGCTGATGCAGTGGGTGAAGTCGTACATCGGGTAGATGCACCACTTATTACCGGTCTGGTGATGTTCAGCGAATTTAATGCGGTACAGCACCGGGTCGCGCATCACGATAAACGGTGATGCCATATCGATTTTGGCACGCAGGCACGCTTTACCTTCCTCGAAGCCACCAGCACGCATTTTTTCAAACAGCGCCAGGTTCTCTTCCACGCTGCGATCGCGGAACGGGCTGTTTTTACCCGGTGCCGTCAGCGTGCCGCGGTATTCACGGATTTCATCTGCAGAGAGCTCGTCAACATAGGCCAGACCTTTATTGATCAGCTCAACGGCATAGGCATACAGCTGATCGAAATAGTCAGAGGAGTAGCAGATATCGCCAGACCAGTTGAAGCCCAGCCATTGCACGTCGTTCTTAATGGACTCAACGTATTCGATGTCTTCTTTTACTGGGTTGGTGTCATCGAAACGCAGGTTGCACTGCCCCTGGTAATCCTGTGCGATACCAAAGTTCAGGCAAATCGATTTGGCGTGACCAATGTGCAGGTAGCCATTAGGCTCCGGCGGGAAACGCGTATGCACCGTGGTGTGCTTACCACTGGCCAGATCTTCATCGATGATCTGACGAATAAAGTTACTCGGGCGGGCTTCTGCCTCACTCATCGTGGATTCCTCAAAGCGTAAACAACGTATAACGGCATATGATCTTATAAGCCGGACGTAGTGACAACCCTTAAAACGTCCCGGAAGAAAATAATGGGGGCATTTGCTGCAAAAAAAAGCGGCGGAGGATCTCCCCCGCCGCTTAAGGCATGACTCTACTCAGGAGCGATTACTTGCCTTTAATCTCATACAGTGGCGTTTGCCCCGCAACCACCTGACCTTTCGCCTGAAGCACCAGGCCGCTGAAGTCGTCGATGTTGCTGCATACCACCGGGCTTACCATCGAACGGGCATTGGCGTTCAGGAAGTCCAGATCCATTTCCAGAATCGGCTGGCCTGCAACCACTTCTGCGCCCTCTTCTACCAGGCGAGTAAAGCCCTGGCCGTTCAGCGCAACGGTATCAATACCCATATGAACCACGATCTCCGCGCCTTTTTCGGTTTCGAGGCAGAACGCGTGGTTGGTGTTAAAGATTTTCACGATGGTGCCCGCCGCAGGAGACACAACGGTTTTCTCCGTTGGTTTCACCGCAACACCGTCACCGACCGCTTTGCTGGCAAACGCTTCGTCAGGTACCTGCTCAAGCGCGACCACCTCACCCGTAACCGGTGAAACCAGCGCGGCGATAGTAGCGGCGTTTGGTACAGCCTGCGGTTTAGCAACCGGAGCGTCAGCTACAGGCGCGCTATCCGTTGAGGCAGCAGCGACCGGTCCACGGGCAACCACTTTTTTCATTTCATCGCCGATAGATTCGGCTTTCGCACCCACAATAACCTGGATGGTTTGTTTGTTCAGTTTCACCACACCAGACGCGCCCAGGCGTTTGCACATGGCATCGCTTACGCGCGCAGAGTCGCCAACGGTCAGACGCAGACGGGTAATACAGGCATCAATGGCTTTCAGGTTGTCGGTACCGCCTACCGCGGCGATATAGCTGGTTGCCAGCTGGGTCAACCCTTCTTCGGTATTGCTGTTTGCTTCACTGGTTACGACGTCATCTTTAGTATCTTCGCGACCCGGCGTTTTGAGGTTAAACATACGAATAACCGCGCTGAACAAGAGGAAGTAGACAACGAAGAACACCAGGCCCATCACAACCAGCATCCAGACGTTTTTGCTGGCTGCCGGCAGGTTGTACATCAACACGTAGTCGATCGCACCGGCAGAGAAGGAGAAGCCCGCGTGAATGCCCAGCAGAGTGGCCACAAACAGGCTGATACCGGTAAGCACCGCGTGCATGAGGTACAGCAGCGGAGCCAGGAACATGAACAGGAATTCCAGTGGCTCAGTAACACCGGTCAGGAACGCCGTTACCGCAACGGAGAGCAGCATGCCGCCAACCATTGGGCGACGCGCTTTTGGCGCGGCCAGATACATTGCCAGCGCAGCGCCCGGCAGACCAAACATCATGATTGGGAAGAAACCGGACATGAACATGCCCGCGGTGCCGTCACCCGCGTAGAAGCGGTTGATATCACCGTGGAATACGGTACCTGCCGCGTTGGTGAACTCACCAATCTGGAACCATGCGATGGTGTTCAGAACCTGATGCAGGCCGGTTGGGATCAGCAGACGGTTGATGAAACCGAAGATACCTGCCCCCATTGCGCCCGCAGACACGATCCACTCACCGCCTGCATGAATGGCATGCTGTACCGGCGGCCAGACATAACCAAAGATAGCGGCCAGAATCAGACAGAAAAAGCCGGTCGCAATCGGAACAAAGCGTTTTCCGCCAAAGAAGCTCAGGAAATCTGGCAGTTTGATACCCGCCCAACGGTTGTACACTGCACCGCCGACCAGACCGGTAATAATACCCGCCAGAACACCCATGTTGATTTCAGGGTTGATGGTTACCATCGCTTTGGTCAGGATGAAATAACCGACTGCCCCTGCCAGCGCCGCGGCACCCGCGCTGTCTTTAGACCAGCTGGACGCCACGCCGATGGCGAAAATCAGCGCCAGGTTGTCAAATATCGCACCACCCGCTTGCGCGATAAACGGCACGTTAAGAAGATCGGGTTGCCCGAATCGCAACAGCAGTGCTGCAACCGGTAGCACGGCGATAGGGAGCTGCAAAGCCCTACCGAGGCGCTGGAAAAAACCTAAAATATTCATCCTATTCCCCCTACGAGACCCTTGTTAAGGCTCGTGCATTAACTATGTTTTTTATTGTGTCACGAACTAGAAATACAGTTGATGATTCACTGGCATTGTGAGTGTGTGAAAAATTAATTCGTATCGCAAATTAAAAGCGTACTTTTTGTGATTTTTGTCACCAAATATCGTTTATCACCCTCCCTTTCACTGGCTAACATCGAAAACTTATTTTATCATTCGAAAAATCAAGACGGATTGATCCGGCCTGAAAGGTTCCAGGTTACGCTTAAGTATCAGGTCCCGATACCCATCCGCCCACTCTTCTACTTAAACTCTTGAGGTGAACAATGAGACTGATTCCCCTGGCAACTGCTGAACAAGTCGGTAAATGGGCCGCTCGCCATATCGTTAACCGTATCAACGCCTTCAAACCAACCGCCGATCGTCCTTTCGTACTTGGCCTCCCTACCGGCGGCACACCGCTGACCGCATATAAAGCACTGGTAGAGATGCACAAAGCAGGCCAGGTTAGCTTCAAACACGTTGTCACCTTCAACATGGATGAATATGTCGGCTTACCGAAGGATCACCCGGAAAGCTACCATAGCTTCATGCACCGTAATTTCTTTGATCACGTTGATATTCCAGCTGAAAACATTAACCTGCTGAATGGAAACGCGCCTGATATTGACGCAGAATGCCGTCAGTATGAAGAAAAAATCCGTTCTTACGGTAAAATCCACCTGTTTATGGGCGGTGTGGGTAACGATGGTCATATCGCGTTTAACGAACCCGCGTCGTCACTGGCGTCCCGTACCCGTATTAAAACGCTGACCCATGACACGCGCGTGGCAAACTCCCGCTTCTTTGATGGCGATGTGAACCAGGTTCCTAAATATGCCCTGACCGTCGGTGTCGGCACGCTGCTGGATGCCGAAGAAGTGATGATTCTGGTCCTGGGCAGCGTGAAAGCGCAGGCGCTCCAGGCTGCCGTTGAAGGCAACGTAAACCACATGTGGACCATCAGCTGCCTGCAGCTGCATCCAAAATCCGTCATCGTTTGTGACGAACCGTCCACGATGGAACTGAAGGTGAAGACGCTGAAATACTTCAACGAGTTAGAAGCTGAGAACATCAAAGGTCTGTAATTGAATAACCGCCTCTTCATGAAGAGGCGGCCGCTTTTTTTAACCGGGGGTCGTTATGTACGCTTTAACCCACGGTCGGATTTATACCGGCCATGAAATTCTGGATGACCATGCGATTGTTATCGCCAATGGCCTGATTGAACGTGTTTGTCCGCTGGCAGAGCTGCCGCCGGAGATTGAACAGCGCTCACTCAATGGAGCAGTAATCTCCCCCGGTTTTATCGACGTACAGCTGAACGGCTGCGGCGGTGTGCAGTTTAACGACACCGCAGACGCCGTCACCGTCGAAACGCTGGAAATCATGCAGAAAGCGAACGAGAAATCGGGCTGCACCAGCTATCTGCCAACCCTCATCACCAGCAGCGATGAACTGATGAAACAGGGTATCCGCGTTATGCGTGAATACCTGGCGAAACACCCAAATCAGGCTCTGGGTCTGCACCTTGAAGGGCCATGGCTGAATATGGTGAAGAAAGGGACGCATAATCCGGATTACGTGCGTAAACCTGATGCCGAACTGGTCGACTATATGTGTGCCAATGCGGATGTGATCACCAAAGTGACGCTAGCACCTGAAATGACCGGTACTGACGTGATCAGCAAACTGGCCGCCGCCGGGATTGTCGTGTCAGCGGGCCATTCAAACGCCACGCTGAAAGAGGCAAAAGCCGGTTTCCGTGCGGGTATTACCTTTGCGACACACCTGTATAACGCCATGCCGTATATCACGGGTCGTGAACCGGGGCTGGTCGGGGCGATTCTGGATGAGCCAGACGTTTACTGCGGCATCATCGCGGACGGTTTACACGTCGATTACACCAACATTCGCAACGCCAAGCGGCTGAAAGGTGACAAGCTTTGCCTGGTGACGGATGCCACCGCACCGGCAGGTGCAAATATTGAGCAGTTCATTTTTGCCGGTAAAACAATATACTACCGCAACGGACTGTGTGTGGATGAAAACGGTACGTTGAGCGGCTCCTCCCTGACCATGATTGAAGGCGTGCGTAACCTGGTCGAGCATTGCGGCATTGCGCTTGAAGAAGTGCTGCGCATGGCAACCCTTTATCCTGCGCGTGCCATCGGCGTGGATAAACAGCTCGGCAGAATTGCACCAGGCATGGTTGCAAACCTGACGGCATTCACACACGATTATAAAATTATTAAGACCATCGTTAATGGTAACGAGGTCGTCACTGAGTAAGTAAAAGTATGACACCAGGCGGACAAGCTCAAATCGGTAATGTCGATCTCGTTAAACAGCTTAACAGCGCGGCAGTATATCGCCTGATTGACCAACACGGGCCAATCTCACGTATTCAGATAGCCGAACAAAGCCAGCTTGCTCCCGCCAGCGTGACAAAAATTACACGTCAGCTTATTGAGCGCGGCCTGATCAAAGAAGTCGATCAGCAGGCCTCCACCGGAGGCCGCCGCGCAATTTCCATCATCACCGAAACCCGCAATTTTCAGGCCATTGGCGTTCGTCTTGGTCGCCATGACACCACCCTGACGCTTTACGATCTGAGCAGTAAAGCCATTGCCGAAGAGCACTACCCTCTTCCGGAGCGCACCCAGGAGACACTGGAGCACGCGCTGCTCAATACCATCGCGCACTTTATCGAAAGCTGTCAGCGCAAAATCCGCGAGCTCATCGCCATTTCGGTGATCCTGCCCGGGCTGGTTGACCCGGAAAGCGGCGTCATTCGTTATATGCCACATATCCCGGTCGAGAACTGGGCGCTGGTGGAGGCGCTGGAAAAGCGCTTTAAGGTGACCTGCTTTGTGGGTCACGACATCCGCTCGCTGGCGCTGGCCGAGCACTACTTTGGTGCGAGTCAGGACTGTGAAGACTCTATTCTGGTGCGTGTTCACCGCGGTACCGGGGCGGGCATTATCTCCAACGGACGTATCTTTATTGGCCGTAACGGCAACGTGGGCGAGATTGGTCATATCCAGGTGGAACCGCTTGGCGAGCGCTGCCACTGCGGTAATTTTGGCTGTCTTGAAACGGTTGCCGCCAACGCGGCCATTGAGCATCGCGTCCGTCATCTGCTGGAACAAGGCTACCAGAGCCGCGTGACGCTGGATGATTGTAAAATCGGCGCCATCTGCAAAGCCGCCAATAAAGGCGATGCGCTGGCCTGCGAAGTGATCGAACAGGTCGGACGCCACCTCGGCAAAACCATTGCTATTGCCATCAACCTTTTTAATCCACAAAAAGTGGTGATTGCAGGTGAAATCGTCGAGGCGGAAAAAGTGTTACTGCCCGCGATTGAAGGCTGCATTAACACCCAGGCGTTGAAAGCGTTTCGTCAGAATTTACCGGTCGTGCGTTCGACGCTGGATCACCGCTCTGCGATTGGCGCGTTTGCGCTGGTCAAACGCGCCATGCTCAACGGGATCCTGTTGCAGCATTTGCTGGAAAGCTAATCGGGACTTATAGTAACGCCTTCTTTTTTTGATGTCGGATTGTTCATGACCATTAAGAATGTAATTTGTGATATTGACGGCGTGCTGATGCACGACAACGTCGCCGTGCCAGGTGCTGCGGAGTTTCTACACCGCATCATCGACAAAGGAATGCCGCTGGTTCTTCTCACGAACTACCCTTCCCAAACCGGTCAGGATCTGGCGAACCGTTTTGCCACTGCGGGCATCAACGTACCGGACAGCGTGTTTTATACCTCCGCAATGGCGACGGCAGATTTTTTGAAGCGTCAGGAAGGGAAAAAAGCCTACGTGGTCGGTGAAGGTGCGCTGATCCACGAGCTGTATAAAGCAGGCTTTACCATTACCGATGTGAACCCGGACTTTGTGATCGTCGGCGAAACGCGCTCGTTTAACTGGGAGATGATGCATAAGGCCGCCTACTTTGTCGCCAGCGGCGCGCGCTTTATCGCCACCAACCCCGATACGCACGGCCGTGGTTTCTATCCGGCCTGCGGCGCACTGTGCGCCGGTATCGAAAAAATCTCCGGTCGTAAGCCGTTTGTGGTCGGTAAACCGAGCCCGTGGATCATTCGTGCCGCGCTGAACACGATGCAGGCCCACTCTGAAGAGACGGTGATTGTCGGTGATAACCTGCGCACCGATATTCTGGCCGGTTTCCAGGCGGGTCTGGAGACCATTCTGGTGCTCTCCGGTGTCTCTCAACTTGATGACATTGATTCGATGCCGTTCCGGCCGAGCTGGATCTACCCCTCCGTCGACGAAATTGACATTATCTGATTCAGAACCACGCCTCAGGGCGTGGTTTTTCATTTATAGCCCCGTCCAATAAAATCACATCTAACAAAAACGCCAGTTCATTGCATAATCATCAATAAAACTGTTCATGGCATACTCTTTTTTCAACATTCCGCAATCACCATTGCACTATTTTCGTTTAACCCGGTAAAACCCTTGCGCGCTCTTCTCCTTTGCGGCATTTTCATAAGCAAGCAACATTACAAAGCAACAGGGTTAACGGAGAAGGTTATGTGTTCAATTTTTGGCGTACTGGATATTAAAACTGACGCGGGCGAACTGCGTAAAAAAGCACTCGAGCTGTCCCGCCTGATGCGCCATCGCGGCCCGGACTGGTCCGGTATTTACGCCAGTGACAAAGCAATTCTGGCTCATGAACGTCTGTCGATTGTGGACGTCAACGCCGGTGCACAGCCGCTGTATAACGAGAAAAAAACACACGCGCTGGCTGTAAACGGTGAAATCTATAACCATCAGGCGCTGCGTGCCGAGTATGGCGATCGCTACGCCTTCCAGACCGGCTCTGACTGTGAAGTCATTCTGGCGCTGTATCAGGAGAAAGGCCCTGAGTTCCTGGACGACCTGCAGGGTATGTTTGCATTCGCCCTGTACGACAGCGAAAAAGACGCTTATCTGATCGGCCGCGACCACATTGGTATCATTCCGCTGTATATGGGCCATGATGAACACGGCAACTTCTATGTTGCGTCTGAAATGAAAGCGCTGGTGCCGGTATGCCGCACCATTAAAGAGTTCCCGGCAGGTAGTTACCTGTGGAGCAAAGATGGTGAAATCCGTCAGTACTACCAGCGCGACTGGTTTGACTATGATGCGGTAAAAGACAACGTGACTGACAAAGCCGAGCTGCGTCAGGCGCTGGAAGATTCCGTTAAAAGCCACCTGATGTCAGACGTGCCTTACGGTGTGCTGCTCTCCGGCGGACTGGACTCCTCCGTTATTTCAGCCATCACCAAGAAATTTGCGGCGCGTCGTGTTGAAGATCAAGAGCGTTCAGAAGCCTGGTGGCCGCAGCTGCACTCCTTTGCCGTCGGGCTGGAAGGTGCACCGGATCTGAAAGCCGCGCAGGACGTGGCGAACCACCTCGGCACCGTGCACCATGAAATTCATTTCACCGTGCAGGAAGGTCTGGATGCGATCCGCGACGTGATCTATCACATTGAAACCTATGATGTGACGACCATTCGTGCATCCACCCCTATGTATCTGATGTCCCGTAAGATTAAAGCAATGGGCATCAAGATGGTGTTGTCAGGTGAAGGTTCTGATGAAGTGTTTGGCGGTTACCTTTACTTCCATAAGGCGCCGAACGCGAAAGAGCTGCATGAAGAGACCGTACGTAAACTGCAGGCGCTGCACATGTTTGACTGCGCACGTGCTAACAAAGCGATGTCCGCATGGGGTGTTGAAGCGCGCGTTCCGTTCCTGGATAAAAAATTCCTCGACGTGGCCATGCGCATTAACCCGCAGGACAAAATGTGCGGCAACGGTAAAATGGAAAAACATATCCTGCGTGAATGTTTTGAATCCTACCTGCCGGCGAGCGTGGCATGGCGTCAGAAAGAGCAGTTCTCGGATGGCGTTGGCTACAGCTGGATCGACACCCTGAAAGAGGTGGCGGCGAAACAGGTTTCAGACCAACAACTGGAAACAGCAAGCTTCCGCTTCCCGTACAACACGCCAGGCTCTAAAGAAGCGTATCTGTACCGTGAGATCTTCGAAGAGCTGTTCCCGGTACCGAGTGCTGCTGAGTGTGTGCCAGGCGGTCCTTCAGTGGCCTGCTCTTCAGCGAAAGCCATTGAATGGGATGAATCTTTCAAAGCGATGAACGATCCATCAGGACGTGCGGTAGGCGTTCACCAGTCTGCCTATAAATAAACACGTATTTGAACATCAGGCCCTGCGGGGCCTGTTTTTATTTGCCTTACATTTCACCGTCTAAAATCGATTAATAACCAATAATTGCCGAATATTCGGTCACGCTGTTCGCAACCTAACCAAACAGTCACATTCCGGCCATTTTCGTTGAAAAAGGTGTTGACGCTGCAAGGGTCTATACGCATAATGCGCCCCGCAACGCCGATAAGGTAACGCGAAAAAAAGATGGCTACGTAGCTCAGTTGGTTAGAGCACATCACTCATAATGATGGGGTCACAGGTTCGAATCCCGTCGTAGCCACCATCTTTTTTGCGGGAGTGGCGAAATTGGTAGACGCACCAGATTTAGGTTCTGGCGCCGCAAGGTGTGCGAGTTCAAGTCTCGCCTCCCGCACCATTCCCAGGTAAGCGTTGCACGGATGGGGTATCGCCAAGCGGTAAGGCACCGGTTTTTGATACCGGCATTCCCTGGTTCGAATCCAGGTACCCCAGCCATATTTCTTCGATCATGCGGTTCTCCGCGGTATTGGGGTATCGCCAAGCGGTAAGGCACCGGTTTTTGATACCGGCATTCCCTGGTTCGAATCCAGGTACCCCAGCCATCGAAGAACGCAGTACTGGCTACGTAGCTCAGTTGGTTAGAGCACATCACTCATAATGATGGGGTCACAGGTTCGAATCCCGTCGTAGCCACCATATTAAGATTATCGATCTGTTTCGGTAATAAAAAATTGTTGGGGTATCGCCAAGCGGTAAGGCACCGGATTCTGATTCCGGCATTCCGAGGTTCGAATCCTCGTACCCCAGCCAATTTAAAAGTCGTTAAGCAGTACGTTTAACGCAATTGGGGTGTCGCCAAGCGGTAAGGCTCTGGTTTCTGATACCAGCATTCCGGGGTTCGAATCCCTGCACCCCAGCCACTTAAAACAAACAAGCCCGCTCTGCGGGCTTTTTTGTTTTTGTACAGAATTGTGCGGCCTGATGCCCTCTCCCACGGGGAGAGGGAATAAAGATTAGAGTCCCAGAGCGTATTTAAGCGCCTGACGCTTCAAGCCGCCGGCGCGTTCCGCCGCCATCAATCCAATGTTTCGCAGAATACGCACCGGGGCCAGATCATTGCTGAAACCGGCATAGAACAGATCCATCCCCGACTGCATGATGAAGTTATCCGCCATACGTCGCGTCTGGTAGCGCTTGAGTACGTGATGGCTTGACCAGGCCTCCGCATGCGCACGTGCATTGCCCAGCACATCCAGTAAAGCGTCAACGTCACGATACCCGAGGTTCACGCCCTGCCCCGCCAGGGGATGAATGGTGTGCGCCGCATCACCCACCAGCGCCAGCCCTTCACGGGCATACTGCAGCGCATGGCGACGTGTAAGAGGAAACGCCCCTGCGGCAACCGGCGTGATATGTCCCAGACGGGCCGGGAAGTGATGCAGAATTTCACGCTGCAACTGCTCCATTGACAGCCCCTGTAGCTGGCGAATGCGCGCCGGTTTGTCGTACCACACCAGCGATGCCCAGTTATCGAACAGCGGTAAAAAGGCATGCGGACCATTTGGGGTAAAGTGCTGCCAGGTA
Organism: Enterobacter cloacae complex sp. OE43NF; assembly: GCF_023544405.1. Lineage (NCBI taxonomy): Bacteria > Pseudomonadati > Pseudomonadota > Gammaproteobacteria > Enterobacterales > Enterobacteriaceae > Enterobacter > Enterobacter cloacae complex sp. OE43NF. Next base: position 44,857 of record NZ_JAMJFW010000018.1, on the reverse strand, counting down.
CTCTCTCCCGGCGCATTTTCACACTGAACGGTGATCAGCATACAGGACTGCTCATACTGCCAGGCATGAACACCGATGCCCGCCATCTGTCTGACCTGCGAATGAGCACCGTCAGCCCCAATGACCAGCTTCACGGCCAGTTCATCGCCGCTGTCGAGCGTCAGCGTGTAGCCGCTATTGTGAGGATGCAGCGCCTTCAGCGACGCAGGAACACACAGCGTCACCTTCGGATGCGCCTCCAGCGTCTGCCAGAGCGCCCGCTGGAGGACGTTGTTTTCCACCATATAGCCCAGACGCGGCAGCTTCAGCTCGGCGGCATCAAACGCGACGTGGGCATTTTCCCATTCCCAGGTTTCAAGGCGACTGTAAGGGTGAGCCCGCATATCGAGCACCGCCTCCCAGACGCCCAGCCCGCGAAGCAGATCGACAGAGGCCGCGCTGATGGCGGAAATGCGGACATCCGGCTTTGCCGTCGGGTCAAACTCAGCAGGAGCCGCCTGCTCAATAACCGTTACCTCAAATCCCTGCTGCGCCAGCCCCAGCGCCAGCGCGCCGCCGACCATACCGCCGCCGACAACGGCAATTTCGGTGTGTTGGAGTGTCATGGTCACTTTTCCTTATTGGAGAATCCCTTAAGTTTACCGGATTTTTGCGGTCCTGAGACGCATAACCTTCATACTGGTCACAACCCCACCAAAGCATTACAATACACGGCTTGCAATCCTGAGCTGAGCAAGTCGATGACTAAAAAACTCCATATAAAAACCTGGGGCTGTCAGATGAACGAATACGATTCATCCAAGATGGCCGATCTGCTGGATACCACCCACGGATACCAGCTGACTGAAAATGCGAAAGAAGCCGATGTGCTGCTGCTGAATACCTGCTCAATTCGTGAAAAAGCGCAGGAAAAAGTCTTTCACGTTTTAGGTCGCTGGAAACTTCTCAAACGAAAAAATCCGGACCTGATCATCGGTGTGGGTGGCTGCGTCGCGTCGCAGGAAGGTAAGCTGATTCGTCAGAGAGCCCCCTATGTGGATATTGTCTTTGGCCCCCAGACCCTGCACCGCCTGCCGGAAATGATCAACAAGGTGCGCGGCGATCGTAGCCCGGTCGTTGATGTCAGCTTCCCGGAGATCGAAAAATTTGACCGTCTGCCCGAGCCGCGTGCGGATGGCCCGACCGCGTTCGTCTCAATCATGGAAGGCTGCAACAAATACTGCACTTATTGCGTGGTGCCTTATACCCGTGGTGAGGAAGTGAGCCGCCCGGCAGACGATATTCTGTTTGAAATCGCGCAGCTTGCTGCACAGGGCGTACGCGAAGTGAACCTGCTGGGTCAGAACGTGAACGCCTGGCGTGGTGAGAACTACGACGGCACCACCGGCAGCTTTGCTGAACTACTGCGCCTGGTGGCCGCGATTGACGGTATCGACCGTATTCGCTTTACCACCAGCCATCCAATGGAATTCACCGACGATATTATCGACGTTTACCGCGATACGCCGGAGCTGGTGAGCTTCCTGCATTTGCCAATTCAGTGCGGCTCTGACCGCGTGCTGAACCTGATGGGGCGTCCGCATACGGTGCTGGAGTACAAATCCACCATTCGTAAGCTGCGTGAAGCGCGTCCGGATATCCAGATAAGTTCCGACTTTATCGTTGGCTTCCCTGGTGAAACCGCTGACGACTTCGAGCGCACCATGAAGCTCATCGGCGAAGTGAATTTTGACGTCAGCTACAGCTTCATCTTCTCTGCGCGCCCTGGCACACCGGCGGCCGATATGGTTGACGATGTCCCGGAAGAAGAGAAAAAACAGCGTCTGTACATTCTGCAGGAGCGTATCAACCAGCAGGCCAACGCCTGGAGCCGCCGTATGCTCGGCACCGTTCAGCGTATTCTGGTGGAAGGCACCTCCCGTAAGAGCATCATGGAACTCTCAGGCCGTACCGAAAACAACCGCGTGGTGAATTTCGAAGGCACCCCGGACATGATCGGTAAATTTGTGGACGTCGAGATTGTGGAAGTGCTGACCAACTCGCTGCGCGGAAAACTGGTGCGCACCGAAGATGAGATGGGGCTGCGCATTGCGCAATCTCCTGAATCCGTCATTTCCCGCACGCGTAAAGAAAACGATTCTGGCGTTCGGGTTTACCAGCCATAATCCTTCAGGCCTGCCTTCCCGGCAGGCCTTGTATTTCCTCTCAACGTCCCCAATATCTTCCGCAACGCTTGCGCCTTTTTTCCATGGCGTGAATAATTTCGGTAATGACCGTTTTATTACGCCTGAGGGCGCCGGGCCAGTTAACCAATCAAAGAGGAACAGTTTGAACATAGACACGCTTGAAATTAGCCTAACGCCCGCAGACAACGCTCGCCTGCTGAGCCTGTGCGGGCCGTTTGATGACAACATCAAACAACTGGAGCGACGTCTGGGTATCGAAATCAATCGTCGCGATAATCATTTCAAACTCACCGGACGCCCTATCTGCGTCAATGCGGCTGCGGACATCCTGCGTAACCTGTATGTCGATACCGCCCCGATGCGTGGCGAAACTCAGGATATCGAACCGGAACAAATTCACCTCGCCATTAAAGAGGCGCGCGTGCTTGAGCAGAGCGCAGAAAGCGTGCCGGACTATGGCAAAGCCATAAATATCAAGACCAAACGTGGCGTCATTAAGCCGCGTACACCGAACCAGGCGCAGTACATTGCCAACATTCTCGACCATGACATCACCTTCGGCGTAGGTCCGGCGGGTACAGGTAAAACCTATCTGGCCGTCGCCGCTGCGGTTGATGCGCTGGAGCGCCAGGAGATCCGCCGTATTCTGCTGACCCGCCCGGCTGTTGAAGCAGGTGAAAAACTCGGCTTCCTGCCGGGGGACCTGAGTCAGAAGGTGGATCCTTATCTGCGCCCCCTGTACGACGCGCTGTTCGAAATGCTGGGCTTTGAGAAAGTTGAGAAGCTTATTGAGCGTAACGTGATTGAAGTCGCCCCGCTGGCCTACATGCGTGGCCGTACCCTTAACGATGCGTTCATTATTCTGGATGAGAGCCAGAACACCACCATCGAACAGATGAAGATGTTCCTGACGCGTATCGGCTTCAATTCGAAAGCGGTTATCACCGGTGACGTCACCCAGATTGACCTGCCGCGCAGCACCAAATCGGGCCTGCGCCACGCCATCGAAGTGCTGGCTGAGGTGGACGAAATCAGCTTTAACTTCTTCCACAGTGAAGACGTGGTACGCCACCCGGTGGTCGCGCGTATCGTTAACGCCTATGAAGCCTGGGAAGAGGCCGATCAGAAGCGTAAGGCCGAACTGGCCGCAGAACGTAAGCGCGAAGCGCAGGAGCAAGAACAGAAATGAGTCAGGTGATCCTCGATTTACAGCTGGCCTGTGAAGATAATTCCGGCATGCCAGAAGAGGCGCAGTTTCAGAAATGGCTGGATGCTGTTATCCCCCAGTTTCAGGAAGAGTCAGAAGTCACGATTCGCCTGGTGGATGAAGCAGAAAGCCATGAGCTTAACCTGACCTACCGCGGGAAAGATAAGCCAACCAACGTGCTCTCTTTCCCGTTCGAAGCCCCACCGGGTATTGAAATGCCGCTGCTCGGCGATCTGATCATCTGCCGTCAGGTGGTGGAACAGGAAGCCAAAGAGCAGCAAAAGCCGCTCGAGGCCCACTGGGCGCATATGGTTGTCCATGGAAGCCTGCACCTGCTGGGCTACGATCATATTGAAGATGACGAAGCGGAAGAGATGGAGTCCCTTGAGACAGAGATAATGCTTGCTCTGGGCTATGAGGATCCGTACATTGCCGAGAAAGAATAGTCAGACAACCGACTGACTAACATGCCGCCGCGTAAGGAAATAGCGCGGCGGTAAACATTGAACTGACGAGAGAACCCTTAACAAACGCCATGAGCGACGACAATTCACACAGTAGCGACACGACAAACAGTAAAAAGGGATTTTTCTCCCTCATTCTGAGCCAGCTTTTCCATGGTGAGCCCAAAAACCGTGATGAACTGCTGGAGCTGATTCGTGATTCCGGGCAAAACGATCTTATCGACGAAGATACGCGCGAAATGCTCGAAGGGGTAATGGACATCGCCGACCAGCGCGTTCGCGATATCATGATCCCCCGCTCGCAGATGATCACCTTGAAACGTAACCAGAGCCTCGATGAATGCCTCGATGTGATTATCGAATCCGCTCACTCCCGTTTCCCGGTCATCAGCGAAGACAAAGATCACATCGAAGGGATTTTGATGGCCAAAGATCTGCTGCCGTTTATGCGCAGCGATGCCGAAGCCTTCAGCATGGAAAAAGTGTTACGCCAGGCCGTGGTTGTGCCGGAAAGTAAACGTGTGGATCGGATGCTGAAAGAGTTTCGCTCCCAGCGTTACCACATGGCGATTGTGATTGATGAATTTGGCGGCGTGTCAGGCCTTGTCACGATCGAGGATATTCTTGAGCTGATCGTGGGCGAGATCGAAGACGAGTATGACGAAGAAGAAGATATCGACTTCCGTCAGCTTAGCCGCCATACGTGGACCGTTCGCGCTCTGGCCTCCATTGAGGATTTCAATGACGCCTTCGGCACCCACTTCAGCGATGAAGAGGTGGATACCATTGGTGGGCTGGTGATGCAGGCCTTTGGTCATCTTCCTGCCCGCGGCGAAACCGTTGACATCGATGGTTACCAGTTCAAAGTGGCGATGGCCGACAGCCGACGTATTATACAGGTTCATGTCAGAACGCCGGACGACTCACCGGTGCCAAAACTGGAAGATTAATGTAAATGGCATTTGCCCCACTGCTTGAACGCCAGCGCGTCCGTTTGCTGCTGGCGCTGTTACTCGGAGCCAGCGGTACGCTGGCTTTTTCTCCTTACGATATCTGGCCGGCGGCCATTCTCTCCCTGATGGGGGTACAGGGGTTAACCCTGAATCGTCGTCCCGTTCAGGCTGCAGCCATTGGCTACTTCTGGGGGCTGGGGCTGTTTGGATCCGGCATCAACTGGGTCTACGTCAGCATCGCCCAGTTTGGGGGTATGCCGGGGCCGGTTAACGTCTTCCTTGTGGTTCTGCTGGCCGCCTATCTCTCGCTCTACACCGGTCTGTTTGCGGGCATTCTTTCCCGCCTGTGGCCTAAAACCAGTTGGCTGCGCGTTGCCATTGCGGCTCCCGTGGTCTGGCAGATCACCGAGTTTCTGCGCGGCTGGGTGCTGACCGGCTTCCCGTGGCTGCAGTTTGGCTACAGCCAGATTGACGGCCCGCTGAAAGGTCTGGCGCCAGTAATGGGCGTTGAAGCCATTAACTTCCTGCTGATGGTGGTGAGCGGCCTGCTGGTGCTGGCGCTGGTCACGCGTAACTGGAAACCACTGGTAGTGGCGCTGGTTTTTTTCGCTCTGCCCTTCCCGCTGCGTTATATCCAGTGGTATACCCTGATGCCAGAGCGCGCCACACAGGTATCGATGGTGCAGGGAAATATTCCGCAGGCGATGAAGTGGGATGAAAAAGAGTTGCTGAACACGCTAAAAATTTACGCCAACGCCACTGAAAAGGTGATGGGTAAATCACAGCTGATCATCTGGCCTGAATCTGCCATTCCGGATCTGGAAATTAACCAGCAGCCGTTTCTCAACATGATGAACGATCTGCTGCGCGCGCGCGGCAGTACGCTGATCACCGGGATTGTGGATGCGCGTCTGAATCAGCAGAACCGCTACGATACCTACAACACCATCATTACGCTCGGCAAAGACAGCGAGTACAGCTACACCTCGACTGACCGGTATAACAAGAATCACCTTGTTCCGTTTGGCGAGTTTGTTCCGCTGGAATCGATACTGCGTCCGCTGGCACCGTTCTTTGACCTGCCAATGTCCTCTTTCAGTCGGGGTCCGTATGTGCAGCCGCAGCTGCATGCACACGGCTTTGCCCTGACGGCGGCCATTTGCTACGAGATCATCCTCGGTGAACAGGTGCGCGACAACTTCCGTCCGGATACGGACTTCCTGCTGACTATCTCTAATGATGCCTGGTTCGGTAAGTCGATTGGTCCGTGGCAGCACTTCCAGATGGCGCGGATGCGTTCACTGGAGCTGGCGCGTCCGCTGTTGCGCAGCACCAACAATGGCATCACCGCCGTGATTGGACCGCGGGGAGAAATTCAGGCCATGATCCCGCAGTTTACGCGCGACGTGTTGACGGCTAAAGTCACGCCGACAAGCGGCCTGACGCCATATGCCCGCACCGGCAACTGGCCGCTGTGGATCCTGACCGCCCTGTTTGGCTTTGGGGCTGTGCTGATGAGCCTTCGTCAGTGTCGTCGCTAATCTTACCTTCTGTTGCCGGGTGGCGCTGACGCTTACCCGGCCTACATTTCGCTTCGTCGGTCGGGTAAGGCGTAGCCGCCACCCGACAGTTCCCTCCCAAATTTCAATTCTGGCACGCCTATTGCTTTGTTTATTCAGGTAAACGCAGTTTGGCTTCGTGTGCAACCTTGTCGCACCAGCATAGATCGCCGGTAGCACCGAAACGGTGCAACGAGAGATTTCTGCCTCGGAATGGTGCGGCGCGCTTCGCAAAAATAAACAATAACGCAGCAAAATCTTTACATTAAGCCAGACTAAATGTTAACAAGCTTGCATAACACTGCACTCGCATAGCGCGAGATATAACAACATCACAATGGGTATCAATGCGTCACTGACGCTGATAAGAAAGGAGTTGGGTATGCAATTACGTAAACTGGCCACAGCAATGCTGGTAATGGGGATGTCCGCAGGCGTTGTACACGCTGAAGACGCGCCGGCAGCCGGCAGCACTCTCGACAAGATTGCCAAAAACGGCGTGATCGTGGTCGGCCACCGTGAATCTTCTGTCCCGTTCTCTTACTACGACAACACGCAAAAAGTCGTGGGCTATTCACAGGACTACTCTAACGCCATCGTTGAGGCCGTGAAGAAAAAGCTGAACAAACCCGACCTGCAGGTAAAACTGATTCCAATCACCTCGCAGAACCGTATCCCACTGCTGCAAAACGGCACCTTCGATTTTGAGTGTGGCTCCACCACCAACAACCTGGAGCGTCAGAAACAGGCCGCCTTCTCCGACACCATCTTTGTGGTGGGGACCCGTCTGCTGACCAAAAAAGGCGGCGACATCAAAGATTTTGCTGACCTGAAAGGCAAAGCCGTTGTTGTGACCTCCGGGACAACCTCAGAAGTGCTGCTGCACAAGCTGAACGACGAGAAGAAAATGGATATGCGCATCATCAGCGCGAAAGACCATGGTGACTCCTTCCGTACGCTGGAAAGTGGCCGTGCCGTCGCGTTTATGATGGATGATGCTCTGCTGGCTGGCGAACGTGCAAAAGCGAAGAAACCGGACAACTGGGATATCGTTGGTACCGCCCAGTCGAAAGAAGCCTACGGCTGTATGCTGCGTAAAGACGATCCGCAGTTTAAGAAGCTGATCGATGACACCATCGCCCAGGTGCAAACCTCCGGTGAAGCGGAAAAATGGTTCGACAAATGGTTCAAGAACCCAATTCCACCCAAAAATCTCAACATGAACTTTGAACTGTCTGACGACATGAAAGCACTGTTCAAATCACCAAATGACAAGGCTCTTAACTAATTAGAACTACAGGGGCGGGATCTCCTGCCCTCTCGATTGTCGGGAAGCATGGACAGACTATACGTTGAGTGGTCGTTCCCCACTCAGCGCGAAAAATGAGCTTCTCACCAATCTTCGAGGGTAGCGCTGCTACCCTTTTTTTTCTGGAGTTTATTATGTCAATAGACTGGAACTGGGGCATATTTCTGCAACAAGCCCCGTTCGGCAACACAACCTATCTTGGCTGGCTGTGGAGCGGCTTTCAGGTTACCGTTGCGTTATCGATAACGGCGTGGATTATTGCGTTCCTTGTCGGTTCACTGTTCGGTATTCTGCGCACCGTCCCTAACCGTTTTCTCTCTTCTATCGGCACGCTGTATGTGGAACTGTTCCGTAACGTTCCGCTGATCGTGCAGTTCTTTACCTGGTATCTGGTCGTTCCTGAACTGCTGCCGGAAAATATTGGCATGTGGTTCAAGTCGGAACTGGATCCTAACGTACAGTTCTTTGTCTCCTCGATGATGTGTCTGGGGCTGTTTACCGCCGCGCGCGTGTGCGAGCAGGTACGCGCCGCTATTCAGTCGCTGCCGCGTGGACAAAAGAACGCGGGTCTGGCGATGGGGTTAACGCTTCCGCAAACCTACCGCTACGTCCTGCTGCCTAACGCCTACCGCGTCATTGTTCCACCGATGACCTCAGAGATGATGAACCTGGTCAAAAACTCGGCCATCGCCTCCACGATCGGTCTGGTCGATATGGCGGCACAGGCGGGTAAACTGCTGGATTATTCCGCCCACGCGTGGGAATCCTTCACGGCAATTACGCTCGCGTATGTTCTGATTAACGCTTTCATCATGCTGGTGATGAACCTGGTTGAACGCAAAATTCGCCTGCCGGGCAATCTGGGGGGCAAATAATGTACGAATTTGACTGGAGTTCCATTGTTCCTTCCATGCCGTACCTGCTGGATGGCCTGGTGATCACCTTAAAAATCACGGCGATCGCCATCATCGTCGGTATCGTCTGGGGCACCCTGCTGGCGGTAATGCGCCTGTCGAGCTTTAAACCGCTCGCCTGGTTTGCCACTGCCTACGTTAACGTTTTCCGTTCTATTCCGCTGGTAATGGTGCTGCTGTGGTTTTACCTGATTGTTCCCGGATTCCTGCAAAACGTTCTGGGACTGTCACCGAAAACCGATATCCGCCTGATTTCCGCGATGGTTGCGTTCTCCATGTTTGAGGCCGCTTACTATTCCGAGATCATCCGTGCGGGCATACAGAGTATCTCACGCGGGCAGTCCAGCGCAGCGCTGGCGCTGGGGATGACCCACTGGCAGTCCATGCAACTCATTATTCTGCCGCAGGCGTTTCGCGCCATGGTTCCCCTCCTGCTGACCCAGGGCATCGTGCTGTTCCAGGATACCTCTCTGGTATATGTCCTGAGCCTGGCAGACTTCTTCCGTACCGCGTCCACCATCGGTGAGCGCGATGGTACGCAGGTTGAGATGGTGCTCTTCGCAGGTGCGGTCTATTTTGTGATTAGTTTAAGCGCGTCGCTGTTGGTCAGTTGGCTGAAGAAAAGGACGGTATAATGATTTCCCTGAAAAATGTTTCTAAATGGTATGGGCACTTTCAGGTGCTGACCGACTGCTCCACCGAAGTCAAAAAAGGTGATGTGGTGGTAGTGTGCGGGCCGTCCGGTTCCGGTAAATCGACGCTGATCAAAACGGTTAATGGTCTTGAGCCTGTGCAGCAGGGTGAAATTGTTGTTAACGGCACCAAAGTGAACGACAAGAAAACCAACCTTGCCCAGCTTCGCTCCCACGTGGGGATGGTGTTCCAGCATTTTGAATTGTTCCCTCACCTCTCCATCATCGAGAACCTGACGCTGGCGCAGGTGAAAGTGCTTAAGCGTGACAAAAAAGCGGCGCGTGAGAAAGGGCTGAAGCTTCTGGATCGCGTGGGGCTTTCTGCGCACGCCGATAAGTTCCCGGCACAGCTTTCCGGCGGCCAACAGCAGCGTGTGGCGATTGCTCGCGCACTGTGTATGGATCCGGTGGCAATGCTGTTCGACGAACCGACCTCCGCACTCGATCCCGAAATGATCAACGAAGTGCTGGACGTCATGGTTGAACTGGCCCACGAAGGGATGACCATGATGGTGGTGACCCACGAAATGGGCTTCGCCCGCAAAGTGGCAAACCGCGTGATCTTTATGGATGAAGGCAAGATCGTTGAAGACTCGCCAAAAGAAGAGTTCTTCGCCAACCCGAAATCCGAACGCGCTAAAGACTTCCTGGCTAAAATCCTGCATTAATCTTCTCAGTGCGCAATCTGCGGATTGCGCACTGTCTCACGCTTTCAATCTCTGCTTCTCGTCGGCGTCACATTGCAGCGTTAACCTTGTCACAAAATAACGCTACGTATGGAGAACGCTATGGCACAGCCTATTATTTTCGATTGCGATCCGGGTCATGATGACGCGATTGCCCTCGTCCTTGCACTTGCCTCCCCTGAACTTGAAGTCAAAGCTGTCACCTCATCTGCCGGCAACCAGACGCCGGATAAAACCCTGCGCAACGTCCTGCGTATGCTGACCTTGCTAAAGCGCCCCGATATTCCCGTGGCCGGTGGCGCGGTCAAACCGCTGATGCGTGAACTGATCATTGCCGACAACGTACACGGAGAAAGCGGCCTGGACGGCCCGGCACTGCCGGAACCGGGTTTCGCCCCGCAATCCTGTACCGCCGTGGAGCTGATGGCAAAGGTACTGCGCGAGAGTGCTGAACCCGTCACGCTGGTAGCAACGGGCCCGCAAACCAACGTTGCGCTGCTTCTTAACAGCCATCCTGAACTGCACAGCAAAATTGCCCGTATCGTGATTATGGGCGGAGCCATGGGGCTGGGTAACTGGACGCCTGCGGCGGAGTTCAACATCTTTGTCGACCCGGAAGCGGCGGAGATCGTCTTCCAGTCGGGTTTGCCGATTGTGATGGCCGGGCTGGATGTTACCCACCGGGCGCAGATTATGGCGAATGACATCGAGCGTTTTCGTGCGATTGGCAACCCGGTTGCCACGACCGTGGCCGAGCTGCTCGACTTCTTTATGGAATATCACAAAGCTGAGAAATGGGGCTTCCACGGCGCGCCGCTGCATGACCCGTGCACCATTGCCTGGCTGCTGAAGCCTGAGATGTTTACCACGGTAGAGCGCTGGGTTGGTGTGGAGACCCAGGGGAAATACACCCAGGGGATGACGGTGGTGGATTACTATTCGCTGACGGGCAATAAACCGAATACCACGCTAATGGTGGATATCAATCGGCAGGCGTTTGTGAATTTGCTGGCGGAGAGGCTCGCATACTATAGTGCGGCCTGATGCCCTCACCCCAACCCTCTCCCACGGGGAGAGGAAGCAAACACTAAAAACGGCAACGTGGTTGCCGTTTTGCTTTTACCTTTTGCGGCCTGATGCCCTCTTCCCGGCCCTCTCCCACAGGGAGAGGGCGCAAACAGTTTTGCTTTTATTTAGGGCTCAAACGGCCGACGCTGGAATTGATCGTGCCCGCACTTCGGACACAGGGACAGCACCTCCGGCGTATAAACGGCAATATGGTGATGGCATTTCTCACAGACCAGATTTCCCAGCCCCACCACTTCACCGCTGTGGTACACGCCGTGATGATTCAGATCCTGAAAGACTTCACGCCACTCCAGCTGTGTTTTATCGGTAATATCCGCCAGTTCCTGCCAGAGGCTCTCCTTGATCACCCGCATAAATACGCTGTCGGTCACCTCGTCCTGGCTCTCCTGGTAACTGCGCGCGAACTCTTCGAGGTCACGACGCACGGCGCGCGTCACCTCTTCCACTTCGGTTCGCGTTAACTCACCCGTTTGCGTCACGCGCGCACGCGCCTGTTCCACCAGCGCGTCGATATCTCGCTCGCCGTTACGCAGCCGTTCCGTCAGTGTTGCCACCAGTTCGCGGTAAAATTGAGCAACCTTGTTCATCATTTTGCCTCCCGGGTAAGTAACTATTTCTAATAATAGACCTTATTTCATCGCCGCTTTGTCAGGTGAACCACAGACCCGGTAAATTCCTGCAAAGCGCATTTGTGCGAAAGGCTGTTTTGACGCGGGCGTTTGGGCTATGCTATGCGGATCTGAAATACCACATCCATTGGCTACATTTGTAGCTGTATTGAAAACAGGACCACTGGCTGCCATGCAAGAGCAATACCGCCCGGAAGAGATAGAATCAAAAGTCCAGCAACACTGGGACGAGAAGCGTACCTTTGAAGTAACCGAAGACGAGAGCAAAGAGAAGTATTACTGCCTGTCGATGCTTCCCTATCCTTCTGGTCGACTACACATGGGCCACGTGCGTAACTACACCATCGGTGATGTGATTGCACGCTACCAGCGTATGCTGGGCAAAAACGTGCTGCAGCCAATCGGCTGGGATGCATTCGGTCTGCCTGCAGAAGGCGCGGCGGTCAAAAACAATACGGCGCCAGCGCCGTGGACGTACGACAACATCGCGTACATGAAAAACCAGCTCAAAATGCTGGGCTTTGGCTATGACTGGAGCCGCGAGCTGGCGACCTGTACCCCGGAATACTATCGCTGGGAACAGAAGTTCTTCACCGAGCTGTACAAAAAAGGCCTGGTCTATAAGAAGACGTCTGCCGTTAACTGGTGCCCGAACGACCAGACCGTTCTCGCGAACGAACAGGTTATCGACGGCTGCTGCTGGCGCTGCGACACCAAAGTTGAGCGTAAAGAGATCCCACAGTGGTTTATCAAAATCACCGCTTACGCTGACGAACTGCTGAACGATCTGGACACGCTGGACCACTGGCCGGATACCGTTAAGACCATGCAGCGCAACTGGATCGGCCGTTCTGAAGGCGTGGAGATCACCTTCAACGTTGAAAACTACGATCAGACTCTGACCGTCTACACCACCCGTCCTGATACCTTCATGGGCGCGACCTATCTGGCCGTGGCTGCAGGTCACCCGCTGGCGCAGAAAGCTGCAGAAAATAACCCGGAGCTGGCTACCTTTATCGACGAATGCCGCAACACGAAAGTGGCAGAAGCCGACATGGCGACCATGGAGAAGAAAGGCGTTGCCACGGGCTTCTATGCGAAGCACCCACTGACTGGCGAAGCGATTCCGGTCTGGGCAGCAAACTTCGTGCTGATGGAATACGGTACCGGTGCCGTGATGGCTGTTCCGGGTCACGACCAGCGCGACTATGAATTTGCCACCAAATACAACCTGCCGATCAAAGCCGTTATTCTGGCGGCTGACGGCTCTGAACCTGACCTGTCTGAGCAAGCACTGACGGAAAAAGGCACACTGTTTAACTCTGGTGAGTTCAGCGGCCTGAGCTTCGAAGAGGGTTTCAACGCCATCGCCGACAAACTGGCATCGCTGGGCGTGGGCGAGCGTAAAGTAAACTACCGCCTGCGCGACTGGGGCGTTTCCCGTCAGCGTTACTGGGGTGCGCCAATCCCGATGGTCACGCTGGAAGACGGCACCGTAATGCCAACCCCGGAAGATCAACTCCCGGTGATCCTGCCGGAAGACGTGGTCATGGATGGTATCACCAGCCCGATCAAAGCCGATCCTGAGTGGGCAAAAACCACCGTTAACGGTCAGCCTGCGCTGCGTGAAACCGACACCTTTGACACCTTTATGGAGTCTTCCTGGTACTACGCCCGCTACACCTGCCCGCAGTATCAGGAAGGGATGCTGGATTCCGACGCGGCAAACTACTGGCTGCCGGTAGACATCTACATCGGTGGTATTGAACATGCCATCATGCACCTGCTCTACTTCCGCTTCTTCCACAAGCTGATGCGTGACGCAGGCATGGTGAACTCTGACGAGCCAGCGAAACAGCTGCTGTGTCAGGGCATGGTACTGGCAGATGCGTTCTACTATGTGGGTGCGAACGGCGAACGTAACTGGGTCTCTCCGGTTGATGCGATTGTTGAGCGCGACGAGAAAGGCCGTATCGTGAAGGCGAAAGACGCCGAAGGTCATGAACTGGTGTATACCGGCATGAGCAAGATGTCCAAGTCCAAAAACAACGGCATCGACCCGCAGGTGATGGTTGAGCGCTACGGCGCGGATACCGTGCGTCTGTTCATGATGTTTGCCTCACCGGCAGACATGACCCTGGAGTGGCAGGAGTCCGGCGTTGAAGGGGCGAACCGCTTCCTGAAGCGCGTCTGGAAACTGGTTTACGAACACACCGCTCAGGGCGACGCACCAGCACTGAACGTTGCTGCCCTGACTGAAGACCAGCAGGCGCTGCGTCGTGATGTTCATAAAACGATTGCAAAAGTGACCGATGATATTGGTCGTCGTCAGACCTTCAATACCGCAATTGCGGCTATTATGGAACTGATGAACAAGCTGGCGAAAGCACCGCAGGAAGGCGAGCAGGATGGTGCCTTAATGCGTGAAGCGCTGTTGGCCGTCGTGCGCATGTTGAACCCGTTCACCCCGCATGTCAGCTTCACCCTGTGGCAGGAGCTGAAAGGCGAAGGCGATATCGACAACGCGCCGTGGCCGGTTGCTGATGAATCCGCCATGGTGGAAAACACCACGCTGGTGGTGGTACAGGTCAACGGTAAAGTACGCGGTAAAATTACCGTCGCCGTTGATGCAACCGAAGAACAGGTTCGTGAGCGTGCTGGCCAGGAACATCTGGTGGCGAAATATCTTGAGGGCGTTACCGTACGTAAAGTGATCTACGTACCGGGTAAACTGCTGAATCTGGTCGTTGGCTAAGCGCGGGAGGAAACGTGCGACAACTGGCAACAATACTCTTATCTCTGGCGGTGCTGGTCACCGCGGGGTGTGGCTGGCACCTGCGCAATACCACGGCGGTGCCCGCTGAGATGAAAACAATGATTTTCGACTCAGGGGATCCGAATGGTCCACTCAGCCGGGCAGTGCGTAACCAGCTGCGTTTGAACGATGTTCAACTGATCGAAAAAGGCACCCTGCGCCAGGATGTACCGTCATTACGTATCTTAAGCTCATCGCTGGCTAAAGATACCGCGTCGATCTTCCAGGATGGACGTACTGCGGAATATCAGATGGTGCTGACGGTGAACGCGGCAGTATTGATCCCGGGTAAAGACATTTTCCCTATCAATACCAAAGTGTACCGCTCGTTCTTTGATAACCCGCAAACGGCACTGGCTAAAGATGCTGAGCAGCAGATTATCATTAACGAAATGTACGACAAGGCCGCAGAACAGCTGATCCGTAAGCTGCCTGGCATTGCCGCAACGACAAGACAGGGTTCTGACATCATCGACAAACCGGATGCCAACACGCCTCCTGTTTCTACCTCCATGGGTAACTGATGATCAGGCTGTATCCTGAACAACTCCGCGCGCAGCTCAATGAAGGGCTGCGCGCGGCGTATCTGCTACTGGGTAACGACCCGCTCTTGCTTCAGGAAAGCCTGGATGCCGTGCGACATGCCGCCGCCGCTCAGGGCTTTGATGAACACCACACCGTCCAGTTGGATAACAATACCGACTGGAATGCCCTCTTCTCCCTTTGCCAGGCGATGAGTCTCTTTGCATCACGCCAGACCATCCAGATCCTGCTGCCAGAGAATGGTCCGAACGCGGCCATCAATGAACAGCTGGCGACGCTGGTCAGCCTGTTGCACAGCGATCTGCTGTTAATCGTGCGTGGCAACAAGCTCACCAAAGCGCAGGAAAACGCCGCGTGGTTTACCCAACTCGCCACTCATGCCGTGCTGGTCACCTGCCAGACACCTGAGCAGGCCCATTTGCCGAAATGGGTGGCGGCAAGAGCGAAGCAGAATAACCTGCAACTGGACGACGCAGCGAATCAGCTGCTGTGCTACTGCTATGAAGGCAACCTGCTGGCGTTGGCCCAGGCGCTGGACCGGCTCGCCCTCCTCTGGCCCGATGGCAAGCTGACTCTGCCGCGCGTGGAGCAGGCGGTTAACGACGCCGCACACTTCACCCCGTTCCACTGGGTTGATGCGCTGCTGATGGCAAAGAGCAAACGTGCCCTGCATATTTTGCAGCAGCTACGCCTTGAGGGTAGCGAACCGGTTATATTGCTGCGTACGCTGCAGCGTGAACTGCTGATGCTCATCACGCTCAAGCGCCAGTCTGCTCATACGCCATTGCGTTCGTTGTTCGACAAACACCGTGTCTGGCAAAACCGTCGGGCGATGACCACCGAGGCCATTAATCGTCTGAGCCATGAACAGCTGCGCCAGGCGGTACAGCTTTTGATGCGCGCAGAGCTCACGTTAAAACAAGATTACGGCCAGTCCGTCTGGGCGGAGCTGGAAAGCCTTTCTCTGCTGCTCTGCCACAAGGCGCTGGCAGATGTATTTATCGATGGATAGCATGCACTCTCTACAGGCCCTGTACGGTGGCACCTTTGACCCGGTCCATTACGGTCATCTGAAACCGGTTGAAATTCTGGCGAATCTGATTGGTCTTCAGCGCGTGATTATCATGCCCAATAACGTTCCGCCGCACCGGCCTCAGCCTGAGGCCACCAGCGAGCAGCGAAAAGAGATGCTCGCCCTGGCCATTGCGGATAAACCGCTCTTCAGCCTGGACGAGCGTGAACTCCGTCGCGACACCCCGTCCTGGACCTCGCAAACGCTACAGGAGTGGCGGGCCGAACAGGGGCCGGACAAACCGCTGGCCTTTATCATCGGCCAGGATTCTCTGCTCAACTTCCCCACCTGGCACCAGTATGAAACCATTCTGGAAAACAGCCATCTCCTCGTCTGCCGCCGTCCGGGCTATCCGCTGACCATGCGTGAAGAGCAGTATCAGCAGTGGCTGGAGGCTCATCTGACCGACAATGTGGAAGATCTGCATAATCAACCTGCCGGGAAGATCTATCTGGCGGAGACGCCGTGGTTTGATATTTCTGCGACAATCATTCGCGACCGGCTTCAGCACGGTTTAGCCTGTGACGATCTCCTGCCATCGTCAGTGCTGGACTATATCCACGCGCACGGGTTGTATCAGAAAAGCGCAGACGCATAATCCGGGCGCACAAAAAGCGCCTTATTGATTATCCTGCCTTGACAGAGTAAGCCATACTGTTATCCTCCGCTGCCAGACTTTCCCGCCGCTCATTGCTTTACAGAAATTGTTTTACAAAAATGGCGATGCAATCTCCGGCGGAGGGTGGGATGATACCCGCCTTCAAAAGCCCGGCCGGTGACATTTGTCCCGACAGGGGCGTCAGTTCAGGTATACTGTCTGGCTACGAATTCATAGTTGCACAATCACATTCACCCAGGGGGAAAACTTGCAGGGTAAAGCACTCCAGGATTTTGTTATCGACAAAATTGATGACCTGAAAGGTCAGGACATCATCGCTATCGACGTTAAGGGTAAATCCAGCATCACCGACTGCATGATCATCTGCACCGGTACATCTACTCGCCATGTGGTTTCAATTGCCGATCATGTTGTGCAGGAATCACGTGCAGCAGGGCTGTTACCGCTCGGTGTTGAAGGTGAAGCGACCGCTGACTGGGTGGTTGTCGATCTTGGCGATGTGATTGTCCACGTCATGCAGGAAGAGAGCCGTCGCCTGTATGAGCTGGAAAAACTCTGGGGTTAATGCGTGAAGTTGCAGCTGGTCGCCGTCGGCACCAAAATGCCGGACTGGGTACAAACCGGTTTTACTGAATATCTGCGTCGTTTCCCTAAAGATATGCCGTTCGAGCTGGTGGAGATCCCCGCCGGAAAGCGCGGCAAGAACGCGGATATTAAACGCATTCTTGATAAAGAGGGAGAACTGATGCTGGCTGCCGCAGGCAAAAACCGCATCGTGACCCTCGATATTCCAGGCAAGCCCTGGGATACGCCGCAGCTGGCGCACGAACTGGAGCGCTGGAAGCAGGATGGTCGTGACGTCAGTCTGTTGATTGGCGGGCCTGAAGGGTTGTCCCCTGCCTGTAAAGTGGCGGCAGAACAAAGTTGGTCTCTCTCCGCGCTGACGCTTCCCCACCCGCTCGTTCGGGTACTGGTGGCAGAAAGCCTGTACCGCGCGTGGAGCATTACTACCAACCACCCCTATCACCGCGAGTAATGACTGACCAGGGTAGATTAAGCAGCGGATGAAACTACAGAATTCTTTTCGCGACTATACGGCTGAGTCCGCGCTGTTTGTGCGCCGGGCGCTGGTCGCCTTTACGGGGATTTTGCTGCTTACCGGCGTGCTGATCGCCAACCTTTATAATCTGCAAATTGTCCGCTATACCGATTACCAGACACGCTCAAACGAAAACCGCATCAAGCTGGTGCCTATCGCCCCCAGCCGCGGCATTATTTACGACCGTAACGGCACTCCGCTGGCCTTAAACCGCACCATCTACCAGATTGAGATGATGCCGGAAAAAGTCGACAACGTGCAGGATACGCTGGAAGCATTGCGAAGCGTTGTCGATCTTAACGATGACGATATCGCTGCGTTCAAGAAAGAGCGCGCCCGTTCTCACCGTTTTACCTCCATTCCGGTTAAAACCAACCTGACGGAAGTCCAGGTCGCCCGCTTTGCGGTCAACCAGTACCGTTTCCCCGGTGTGGAAGTGAAAGGCTACAAGCGTCGCTATTACCCTTACGGTTCCGCACTGACACACGTAATCGGCTACGTCTCCAAGATCAACGACAAAGACGTTGAGCGTCTCGATAAAGACGGCAAGCTGGCAAACTACGCCGCGACGCACGATATCGGTAAGCTTGGAATTGAACGCTATTACGAAGATGTCCTGCACGGGCAGACCGGCTATGAAGAGGTGGAAGTTAACAACCGTGGCCGCGTTATTCGTCAGCTGAAAGAGGTGCCGCCGCAGGCAGGGCATGACGTCTATCTGACGCTCGACCTGAAACTCCAGCAGTATATTGAAACCTTACTGGCGGGCAGCCGTGCGGCAGTTGTCGTGACCGATCCGCGTACCGGCGGCATACTGGCGATGGTCTCCATGCCAAGCTACGACCCTAACCTCTTTGTCGATGGAATTTCCAGTAAGGACTACTCCGGCCTGCTTAATGACCCGAACACGCCGCTGGTCAACCGCGCCACGCAGGGGGTCTATCCGCCGGCGTCCACGGTGAAACCTTACGTCGCCGTCTCGGCGTTGAGCGCGGGTGTCATCAACCGCAACACCAGCCTGTTTGACCCGGGCTGGTGGCAGTTACCGGGTTCAGAGAAACGCTATCGCGACTGGAAAAAATGGGGCCACGGTCATCTGAACGTGACGAAATCGCTGGAAGAATCTGCGGATACCTTCTTCTATCAGGTGGCGTACGACATGGGTATTGACCGCCTGTCAGAGTGGATGAGCAAATTTGGCTACGGCCATTACACCGGGGTCGATCTCGCCGAAGAACGCTCCGGCAACATGCCAACCCGCGAGTGGAAGCTAAAGCGCTTTAAGAAGCCGTGGTATCAGGGTGATACCATTCCGGTGGGTATCGGCCAGGGCTACTGGACCGCGACCCCGCTACAGATGAACAAGGCGATGATGATCCTCATCAACGATGGTGTGGTGAAAGTCCCGCACCTGCTGCAAAGTACCGTTGAAGAGGGCAAAAAAGTGCCGTGGATCCAGCCGCATGAACCGCCGGTGGGGGATATTCACTCCGGCTTCTGGGAGATTGCCAAAGACGGGATGTACGGGGTGGCAAACCGCCCGAACGGTACCGCGCATAAGTATTTCGCCGGTGCACCGTATAAAGTGGCCGCCAAATCCGGTACGGCGCAGGTCTTCGGCCTGAAGGCCAACGAAACGTATAACGCGCACCGCATTGCCGAACGACTGCGTGACCATAAGCTCATGACGGCATTTGCACCCTATGATAACCCGCAGGTGGCGGTGGCAATGATTCTGGAAAACGGTGGCGCAGGGCCAGCCGTGGGTACCATCATGCGCCAAATCCTCGACCACATCATGCTGGGTGATAACAACACCGAACTGCCGGCTGAAAACCCGGCGGCCGCTGCGGCGGAGGACCAATAATCATGACGGATAATCCAAATAAAAAATCGCTGTGGGATAAAATCCACATCGACCCAGCCATGCTGCTGATCCTGCTGGCTCTGCTGGTCTACAGCGCTCTGGTTATCTGGAGCGCCAGCGGCCAGGACATCGGCATGATGGAGCGCAAGATTGGCCAGATCGCGATGGGGCTGGTCATTATGGTCGTCATGGCGCAGATCCCGCCACGCGTCTACGAAGGCTGGGCCCCCTATCTCTACATCTTCTGTATTATTTTGCTGGTTGCGGTAGATGCCTTTGGGGCCATCTCCAAAGGCGCACAGCGCTGGCTGGATCTGGGCGTAGTTCGCTTCCAGCCCTCGGAAATTGCTAAAATCGCCGTTCCACTGATGGTGGCACGCTTTATCAACCGCGACGTCTGTCCGCCATCACTGAAAAACACGGCCATCGCGCTGGTATTGATTTTCCTGCCAACGTTGCTGGTGGCGGCGCAGCCTGACCTTGGTACCTCGATCCTCATCGCACTCTCCGGCCTGTTTGTTCTCTTCTTGTCGGGCCTGAGCTGGCGTCTGATTGGTATTGCGGTGGTGCTGGTTGCCGCGTTCATCCCTATTCTCTGGTTCTTCCTGATGCATGATTATCAGCGCCAGCGCGTGATGATGCTGCTCGATCCGGAAACCGATCCGCTGGGTGCGGGCTATCATATTATTCAGTCCAAGATCGCGATTGGCTCCGGTGGCCTGCGCGGTAAAGGATGGCTGCACGGCACCCAGTCGCAGCTGGAGTTCTTACCAGAGCGCCATACCGACTTTATCTTTGCAGTCCTGGCGGAAGAGCTTGGGCTGGTCGGCATCTTGATCTTACTCGCGCTGTATGTACTGTTAATCATGCGCGGGTTGTGGATTGCCGCGCGCGCGCAAACCACCTTTGGCCGCGTCATGGCGGGCGGGTTAATGTTGATTTTATTCGTTTATGTCTTCGTAAATATTGGTATGGTGAGTGGTATTCTGCCGGTTGTAGGCGTTCCGCTTCCGCTGGTGAGTTACGGAGGCTCGGCACTGATCGTGTTGATGGCCGGGTTTGGTATCGTGATGTCGATCCATACCCACAGAAAAATGTTGTCAAAAAGCGTATAAAAATAAGGGGTTCGGAATGCGTAAGCAGTGGCTGGGGATCTGCATTGCGGCAAGTTTACTTGCGGCGTGCACAAGTGATGATGGTCAGCAACAGGCAACCGTCGCGCCGCCGCAGCCTGCGGTGTGTAATGGCCCAATCGTTGAAATCAGCGGCGCCGATCCCGTTTATGAACCGCTCAACGCCAGCGTGAATCAGGATTATGAGCGCGACGGCAAAAGCTACAAAATCGTTCAGGACCCTTCCCGTTTCAGCCAGGCGGGTTTCGCCGCCATTTATGATGCGGAACCCGGGAGCAACCTGACGGCATCAGGAGAAGCGTTCGACCCGACGCAACTCACTGCGGCACACCCGACGCTGCCTATCCCAAGCTACGCGCGTATCACCAACCTGGCGAATGGCCGTATGATCGTAGTACGCATTAACGATCGCGGTCCGTACGGTAACGACCGTGTGATTTCGCTGTCGCGCGCCTCCGCCGACCGCCTGAACACCTCGAACAATACCAAGGTTCGTATCGACCCCATTATCGTGGCACCGGATGGCTCGCTCTCCGGGCCGGGTACCGCGTGTACGACAGTGGCGAAACAGACCTACGCCCTTCCCGACCGTCCAAATCTTGACGGTGGCATGGGGAGCGTCTCATCGCCGGCCGAGCCTTCTCAGCCAGCAGGCGAAGTGCGTCCTATCAGTAACGACACGTTGCAAAGCGATGACAGCACTGGCGCACCGGTAAAGAGTAGCGGTTTCCTGGGGGCTCCAACGACCCTGGCCTCCGGCGTGCTGGAAGGCAGTGAACCTGCGCCGGCGCCTGTTGCCGCCTCCGTCGCGCAGCAGCCTGCCCCCGTCACCGCTCCGGCAACGATCCAGAGCGCAGCGGTAGCAGCGCCTGCTGCCGCTTCCAGCGGCGGCTTTGTCGTTCAGGTGGGCGCCGTCAGCGATCAGGCCCGCGCGCAGCAATATCAACAGCGCCTGAGCCAGCAGTTTGGCGTTCCAGGTCGCGTTGAGCAAAACGGGGCGGTGTGGCGTATTCAGATGGGACCGTTTGCCAGCAAATCGCAGGCAGCGACCCTGCAGCAGCGTCTGCAAAATGAAGCGCAACTCCAGTCATTTATCGCTGTAGCGAAGTAATGTATCGGCGGTATCCGAATTGTCAGTTTGTGTAAAAGTCATTCACAAACTCATGCTTAAAGTCGGATGCCTGCCTGAATAGCATTTGCTATAGTAAGGCACTTTTTTTATTCCATCACGGATGTCGTAGTTCTGACCATGAAGACCACTTTTTCTGCTCGTTTTGTGCAGCGCATGGCGCTGACCACGGCCCTTTGCGCTGCTGCGCTCTCCGCAGCTCACGCCGATGACCTGAACATCAAGACCATGATCCCTGGCGTTCCGCAAATCGATGCGGAATCCTACATCCTGATCGATTACAACTCTGGCAAAGTTCTGGCAGAACAGAATGCCGATGCCCGCCGCGATCCGGCCAGCCTGACGAAAATGATGACCAGCTACGTTATCGGCCAGGCGATGAAGGCAGGTAAATTTAAAGAAACAGACCTGGTCACCATCGGTAACGATGCGTGGGCAACCGGGAACCCGGTCTTTAAAGGCTCCTCTTTAATGTTCCTGAAACCGGGTATGCAGGTTCCTGTCTCTCAGCTGATTCGTGGTATCAACCTGCAGTCCGGTAACGACGCCTGTGTCGCCATGGCCGATTTCGCTGCGGGCAGCCAGGATGCGTTTGTGGGCCTGATGAACAGCTACGTTTCTGCGCTGGGCCTGAAAAACAGCCACTTCCAGACCGTTCACGGCCTGGATGCGGAGGGTCAGTACAGCTCTGCGCGCGATATGGCGCTGATTGGCCAGGCGCTGATCCGCGATGTACCGAACGAATACGCCATCTATAAAGAGAAAGAGTTTACCTTCAACGGTATTCGCCAGACCAACCGTAACGGCCTGCTGTGGGACAACAGCCTGAACGTTGACGGTATCAAAACCGGTCATACCGACAAAGCGGGTTACAACCTGGTCGCCTCTGCTACCGAAGGTCAGATGCGCCTGATCTCTGCCGTGATGGGCGGTCGTACCTTTAAAGGCCGTGAGACAGAAAGCAAAAAGCTGCTGACCTGGGGCTTCCGTTTCTTCGAAACCGTGAACCCGCTGAAAGCAGGCAAAGAGTTTGCCTCTGAGCCGGTCTGGTTTGGTGATAACGATCGCGCCTCCCTGGGCGTGGACAAAGATCTGTACCTGACCATTCCACGCGGACGCATGAAAGACCTGAAAGCCAGCTACGTGCTGAACACCACCGAGCTGCATGCACCGCTGCAGAAAAACCAGGTTGTAGGCACCATTAACTTCCAGCTGGATGGCAAAACTATCGATCAGCGCCCGCTGGTTGTCCTGCAGGAAATTCCTGAAGGCAATTTCTTCGGCAAAATCATTGATTACATTAAATTGATGTTCCATCACTGGTTTGGCTAAAAATCGAACACTTGAAAGTGTGATTTTGATCCCCATATACTAAGTATCCTGATAACTCCCACCTGACGTGGGAGTTATTCTTTTTGACGTTACGCCGGAGCTGACATGAAAACCAAACTTAACGAACTGCTTGAATTCCCTACCCCATTTACTTACAAAGTAATGGGTCTGGCGAAACCTGAGCTGGTTGATCAGGTGGTTGAAGTGGTACAGCGCCATGCGCCGGGTGACTACTCTCCGTCAGTAAAACCAAGCAGCAAGGGCAACTACCACTCGGTATCGATTACCATTACCGCAACACACATTGAGCAGGTTGAGACGCTGTACGAAGAGCTCGGCAATATCGAAATTGTTCGTATGGTGCTGTAGTCCCTCTGCGGTTACCCGGTTTGCCGGGTAACCCCTCTCCCCCGCTGTGATATACTCCCCCTCATCTTTTGTCCCTCGTCTTCGGAGACGTCGTTTTGTATCAGGATAAAATTCTTGTCCGTCATCTCGGGCTGCAACCTTATGAGCCTGTCTCCCAGGCTATGCATGACTTCACCGACTCACGCGATGACACCACCCCTGATGAAATCTGGCTGGTAGAACACCTGCCGGTGTTTACGCAGGGGCAAGCGGGAAAAGCGGAACATTTATTGATGACGGGCGATATCCCGGTTATTCAGAGCGACCGCGGCGGGCAGGTTACGTACCATGGCCCAGGGCAACAGGTGATGTACGTTCTCCTGAACCTCAAACGCAGAAAGCTGGGCGTACGTGAACTGGTCACTCTGCTTGAGCAAACGGTCGTTAACACACTGGCGGAATACGGTATTGATGCGCATCCGCGGGCCGACGCACCGGGAGTCTACGTGGGCGAGATGAAGATCTGCTCGCTGGGGCTGCGTATCCGTAAAGGCTGCTCGTTTCACGGGCTGGCTTTGAACATTAATATGGATTTGAAGCCCTTCCAGCGCATCAACCCCTGCGGCTATGCCGGGATGGAAATGACGCAAATGTGCCAGTGGGTTGATACGGCAACAACAGAAAATATCCGTCCTGTACTTTTAGCTAATATGTTAGCGCTACTTAACAATCCCCCGCACGAATATATCACTGCTTAATATATTATACATTGTGGCTCGATAATTTGACGGGCCACGATTTAATTGCCGCTTTTACACTTTACAATAATCCGCAGATTCTATATTTTCGAAGCGCTCGAATATTACCGATCCATATTATTTAGCCTCCCGTCAGCGCTGCGTGCAGGACCTAAGTAACTTGCGTGATAATCACTCAACTGGTTGTTTTTGATAAACAAGTGAAACAAAACCAACACTTTACGAATCTCTACAAGCATAATAAATAAATTCAACTATCATTCATGTTGTGAATGTGTACGGAGTAAAAGCGTGGAGTATAATAATTTACCAGCCAAACGCCTGAATGAACCCGGTGGCGAAGACAAGCCGCAAATTTTTCGGACTTTACGTAATATTGATCTCAATTTACTGACTATTTTTGAGGCGGTATATGTCCATAAGGGTATCGTTAACGCTGCGAAAATTCTTAATCTCACGCCCTCTGCAATAAGCCAGTCAATTCAAAAGCTGCGCGCTATATTTCCGGACCCGTTATTTATTCGCAAGGGACAGGGTGTCACCCCCACGGCTTACGCCACGCATCTGCATGAGTACATCAGCCAGGGGCT
The DNA here is from genome assembly GCF_023544405.1 of Enterobacter cloacae complex sp. OE43NF. Classification (NCBI taxonomy): domain Bacteria; kingdom Pseudomonadati; phylum Pseudomonadota; class Gammaproteobacteria; order Enterobacterales; family Enterobacteriaceae; genus Enterobacter; species Enterobacter cloacae complex sp. OE43NF. The sequence continues at coordinate 19,864 of NZ_JAMJFW010000018.1, read as the reverse complement.
GGAGTCGATTCTGGGCGCGCTGGATTTAACCGGAAGCTACGACAAACAGCGAACCATCACCATCGGCTGCTCTCCCTCTGTGGGGGTGTTGGTTATGCCTGCCATTTACCAGGCCGTAAAAGAGCATGCGCCGCAGCTGCTGCTGCGTAATGTACCGATCAGCGAACCTGACGTGCAGCTTGCCCAGTTCCAGACCGATTTAATTATCGACAGCGGCAGCTTCAGCGCCCGCGCGTTGGGGCAAAATGTCCTCTATGCCGACAACCTGGTGCTGGTCTGTCGCCAGCAGCATCCGGTGCTCAGCGAGCCGCTCACCATAGAGAATCTGCGTAACTACGACCACTCATCATTTATGACGGAAGGACAGTCTCATCATGCGCTGCGCCAGCGTATCGATGACATTTTTCCGGAGCGCCAGATCAGCTTCAGCAGTTACAATATGTTCACTACTGCATCCCTGATTGGCAGCAGTGACATGCTCTGCATCATGCCTTCGCGCCTGTATCATCTGCTGCGGAAATGCTGGCCGCTGGAGAGTATTCCGCTCAGCCAGTTGAATGCAGAATCTATTGAGATTTCACTGCATTACAATAAGCTCAGTCTGCGCGATCCGGTACTTGAAAATGTGATCCGCATCATCCGCCAGGCCTTCTGACAGGTTGACACAGCACAAGCCCCTGCCGCACGCAGGGCAAAAGGCACAAAACAACAACTATTTTACAAATTGGCGACCTGGCAGGCTGCTTTAACGACCGTTTCAATGATATACTGCCTGTCGTTCGTTCAAAAATAGTTGATAAATACAACATTCCCTTGAATTGAAACGCTTTCCTTCGATATTCGCAACTGGAACACGCACGCTATGAGTAAACCCATTGTGATGGAACGCGGTGTTAAATACCGCGATGCCGATAAAATGGCCCTTATCCCGGTTAAAAACGTGGCTACAGAGCGCGAGGCGCTGTTAAGAAAACCGGAATGGATGAAAATCAAACTTCCGGCCGACTCTTCGCGTATCCAGGGGATCAAAGCGGCGATGCGTAAGAATGGCCTTCACTCTGTATGTGAAGAAGCCTCTTGCCCGAACCTTGCTGAGTGTTTCAACCACGGCACCGCGACGTTTATGATTCTGGGTGCTATCTGTACCCGCCGTTGCCCGTTCTGCGATGTTGCTCATGGCCGCCCGGTGGCGCCAGATGCAAACGAACCTCAAAAACTGGCGCAGACCATTGCTGATATGGCGCTGCGTTATGTGGTCATTACCTCCGTTGACCGTGATGACCTGCGTGATGGGGGTGCTCAGCACTTTGCTGACTGCATTACTGCCATTCGCGAGAAAAGCCCGAACATTAAGATTGAGACGCTGGTGCCGGATTTCCGTGGTCGTATGGACCGCGCGCTGGATATCCTGACCGCAACGCCACCAGACGTCTTTAACCACAACCTGGAGAACGTACCGCGTCTCTACCGTCAGGTGCGTCCGGGTGCTGACTACAACTGGTCCCTGAAGCTGCTGGAGCGTTTTAAAGAAGCGCATCCACATATCCCTACCAAGTCAGGTCTGATGGTCGGCCTTGGTGAGACCAATGACGAAATCATCGAAGTGATGCGCGATCTGCGTCGCCACGGTGTGACCATGCTGACGCTGGGCCAGTATCTGCAGCCAAGCCGTCATCACCTGCCGGTGCAGCGCTACGTTAGCCCGGATGAGTTTGATGAGATGAAAGCGGAAGCGATGGCGATGGGCTTCACCCATGCTGCCTGCGGTCCGTTTGTGCGCTCCTCTTACCATGCCGATATGCAGGCAAAAGGCGAAGAAGTTAAATAACCCTGTAATATTCACTTACAGGAATACAAAAAAACCGGCCTGTTGAGCCGGTTTTTTTTCGCAAGCCTTAAGGCATTGCCGTTACTCTTTGTGAGAGAGCTTTTCAGCCGGAACGGTATCCTCGGCGCTTTTCTTCGCTGCCGCGTCATCGTCGTTCATCGCTTTCTTAAAGCCTTTGATGGCGGCACCCAGGTCACCACCCAGCGTGCGTAACTTCTTGGTACCAAACAGCAGGACGACCAGTGCGGCAACCACCAGCAGTTTGGTAATACTAATCTCACCCATAGATACCTTCTTTACTTAAAACAGGCTGCATTCAGCGTCAAAACCGGATCATATTAACGGTCATTTGGCGCGTGCACACAATAGCAACCTGTAACAAGGTGAATCAAGCATTGTTGAAAAAAACATCACAATAATTGCGGTGGCGCAAAACGTCGGTTGCGAAGAACAGGTAATTGCTGCCGTGCAAGCGCTATCCTTTCTGAAATTATCTCCGCCATCAGTAAAACCGGACCTTCCGCTGCGGCGGCAATCGTGACGCCCAGCGGGTCAATCACCCTGCTCTGCCCGATATTTTTATTGCCGCACTCCCCTGCCGCGACCACATAACAGGTGGTATCCAGCGCGCGCGCCGTAAGCAACGTGGCCCAGTGATGCTCTTTCAGCGGCCCTTTAACCCACGCGGCAGGCAGAACAAGCACATCCGCTCCCTCTAATGCCAGGCTCAACGCCAGCTCAGGAAAGCGCAAATCGTAGCAGGTCATCAGCCCAATGTTTAAACCATCAACCGCGATCAGGGGCGGAACGCACTCCCCCGGGTCAACCAGGCGCGACTCCTGGATACTGAACGCATCATAGAGATGAAGCTTGGCATAGCTGGCGATGATGACGCCGCCACGGATGGCTACCAGTGTGTTAACTGCCCGGCCAGGCGTTGACGGCACATGGACCGTCAAAATTGTGGTCATGTCATTACCCGCGCTCTCGGCCAGTAATTGCTGTAAAAACGCGCCATCCAGCGGCTGCGCGGATTTCACCGACAAATCCGGGTCGTTATCATCGCGTGCCAGCAAGGCCTCTGGCAGCACCAGCAATGACGCCCCCTTCTGTTGTGCCTGTTTCATCAGCGAGACACACTGCGCCGCGTTCTCATGCCAGCGAGGCGTGACCGCAAACTGCCCTACCGCAACATACATATTTGTCCCCTGATTATAAACAGCGTTAAACTCGCCACTCTTACACATCAAATAGCAGGTATTTACAGTGTTACAACTCCTTTTAGCTGTTTTTATTGGTGGGGGGACGGGAAGCGTTGCGCGGTGGTTCCTGAGTATGCGGTTTAATCCACTGCATCAGGCGATTCCAATGGGAACACTGGCCGCAAACCTGATTGGTGCGTTTATCATTGGCATGGGTCTGGCCTGGTTTAACCGTATGACGCACATCGATCCCATGTGGAAAGTATTGATTACCACCGGGTTCTGCGGCGGTTTAACCACCTTCTCCACCTTTTCTGCGGAAACGGTGTTTTTGTTTCAGGAAGGCCGTATCGGCTGGGCGTTGCTGAACGTTGCGATAAATATGCTCGGCTCTTTTGCGATGACCGGGATCGCATTCTGGCTATTTTCTTCCGCCAGCCCCCACTAACTGCCGAAGCGTTAATGTTGGCTTAATTTTTCTCTGTCACTCTGGTGCCAATACAGAACGAGGGTGACAGAATGAAAGAGAGTTTGATGAGCGCAGGCGTGGTGTTGTTGAGCGTGCTGATCGTTGCCAGCTTCCTGAAGATGTATCTGCTTGGCTGATGCAAAACGAAAAAAACCCGCTCAGTGAGCGGGTTTTGAAATTCTTGCTGACGCGTCTGAATTACAGAGCGATTACGTTAGCAGCAGAAGGGCCTTTGGCACCGTTAGTGATTTCGAACTCTACACGCTGACCTTCAGCCAGAGTTTTGAAACCATTAGACTGGATTGCAGAGAAGTGTACGAACACGTCTTTGCTGCCATCTTCAGGAGTAATGAAACCGAATCCTTTGGACTCATTAAACCACTTAACGTTACCTTTAATCTTAGACATCAAAATTACCTTTACATTAAAAAACGACACAAATGCTGTGTCGGTTACCAGTACAACAATTGTGGGACCTTTTGTCCAGCGGATCTTTGATAAAAAGTGACTAAAGTCGCGTTAATTTTCGCTGGCGGATTTTTATCCCATATGAATCAACGACTGCGCATTTTTTCACCACTTTGTCAGCTTTTTTCAGTTAAAACTGAAAACGCATCCAGGCGAAGTAAACGTTACCGTTGTTGTACGTACCGGGAATGTAGGTCATCTGGAACGTTGCAGGACCATAACCAATTGAGGCCAGCGGCAGCAGAACCGGAATGGGGATATAGTTCCAGTTGTCGCGTGCAGTCACCCCGGCGGTATAGCCCAGGCCAACGTGGAAGTTGTCGTCAGCTAACGGACGCCAGATTTTCTCCCAGCCATAGCCACCGATCGGTTCCCATTTGTTAAAGGAGTCTTTAAAGGCCATCAGATAAATACCGTGCCAGTTGCCCTTTTCGTCCCAGCGCGACTGACCAAAACCTGCCCCCCACGGGCGCTCGTTATATTTGTCGGTCTTTTCTTTGTCGTAGGCAAAGCGTGCATGCCAGGTGATGGCCGGCACGTAGAGATCATAGTGCTCTGGCGCATTCCAGGTCTGCGAAACATTATCCGTAAAGGTGGAGAACCAGCCCTTATCCGTCGCGTTCTCTTCAGCCTGTGCCACAGAAGAGAGCGTTAACTGTGCAAAAATAAACAGAAAAATGAAGAAAAATTTATTACGTACGATCACAATGCAATTACCATTCTTAGTATTCGAGGCAAAGTTTACCATACAATAGTTGAATGGAGCCTTAACGGCATCGGCATTACTCCTAATTAATCAGCCACTTTGCGAGAATATTCTGAGAGCGGCACGGCGGCGTGTTGAATAATCATCTCACGGGCGCGTTCAAACCTTTTTTAATAATGCCTACCGGTAAAAATAACCCTTCAATTAATATGGCTTTCAGGACAAACATGACGCCCTGTCTGCAAGGTATAAAGATTATCATTAGCCTCTACAGCCAGTGTTTTCGTGCTGCTCAGCCCTTTCTCATGAAACGCTGTACGGACCCACTCACCAACGCGCACCGGCAGGAAAAGTCTTTTCCCCTCTTATTCAAGAACGTGTTAATATAGAATCAATAAATTAACAACTCATTAGCATTTAAATGACATACTCCACTGTTGTCACCGGTCAATACCCATATGTCATTATTGCCATCACCATGGCAAAAATATCGCTAACATCTGCTTTAGTAGTATATTTATTGATTTTAATCAGCAAGGACTGGCCATTAATTCGGCACATTCTCATCCTTCTTTTTTATTGATTATTTGTGCTCTCGGGCAGCAAGGATACAGGGGAAATCATGCTTACGTTTTTCGAGCTCCTTATCGGAGTCGTCGTCATTGTCGGTGTAGCACGCTACATCATTAAGGGGTATTCCGCCACGGGCGTGTTATTTGTCGGCGGCCTGGCCTTGCTGATCGTTAGCGCCCTGATGGGTCACCAGATCTTACCCGCCAGCGCAGCGAGCACCGGGTATACCGCCACAGACATTGTTGAATACATTAAAATTCTGCTCATGAGCCGTGGTGGCGATCTGGGCATGATGATCATGATGCTGTGCGGTTTTGCCGCCTACATGACCCATATTGGTGCCAACGATATGGTCGTGAAGCTGGCCTCCAGGCCGCTGCAGTACATCAACTCCCCGTATCTGCTGATGGTGGCAGCCTACTTCCTCGCCTGTCTGATGTCGCTGGCCGTGTCGTCCGCCACTGGCCTGGGGGTGTTGTTAATGGCTACCCTGTTCCCGGTGATGGTTAACGTCGGCATTAGCCGTGGTGCAGCGGCGGCTATCTGCGCCTCTCCGGCGGCCATTATTCTCTCCCCTACCTCTGGCGACGTCGTACTGGCGGCGAAAGCCGCAGAAATGTCACTCATCGATTTCGCCTTTAAAACCACGCTGCCGATTTCCATTGTGGCTATCGTGGGCATGGGGATCGCGCATTTCTTCTGGCAGCGTTATCTCGATAAAAAAGAGCACATCAGCCACGAAATGATGGACGTGAATGAAATCACCACCACCGCCCCGGCGTTCTATTCCATTCTGCCGTTCACGCCTATCATCGGCGTGCTGATTTTTGACGGCAAATGGGGACCACAGCTGCACATCATTACCATTCTGGTTATCTGTATGCTGCTGGCCGCCATGCTGGAATTTATTCGCGGTTTCAACACTCAGAAGGTATTTTCTGGCCTGGAAGTGGCGTATCGCGGTATGGCTGATGCGTTTGCAGGCGTCGTGATGCTGTTGGTGGCGGCGGGCGTCTTCGCGCAGGGTCTGAGCACTATCGGCTTTATTCAGAGCCTCATCTCCATCGCCACGTCGTTTGGCTCTGCCAGCATTATCCTGATGCTGGTACTGGTGGTGCTGACCATGCTGGCAGCGATGACCACCGGTTCAGGCAACGCGCCGTTCTACGCCTTCGTTGAGATGATCCCAAAACTGGCACATTCTTCCGGTATTAACCCGGCTTACCTCTCCATTCCCATGCTGCAGGCGTCTAACCTCGGTCGTACCATTTCGCCGGTATCGGGTGTCGTAGTCGCGGTCGCCGGGATGGCAAAAATCTCGCCGTTCGAAGTGGTAAAACGCACGTCGGTCCCGGTGCTTGTGGGCCTGATCATCGTGATTATCGCAACCGAAGTGCTGGTTCCTGGCGCAGCCTAAGTAAAATGACCGATATCCAAAAAGCGCCTGCGGGCGCTTTTTGTGCTTTAATAACTTCCAGAAATCTATCGCGTTAACCCATCAGGAAATCACATGTTCAGGAAGGATATCGTTATCCCGTCTGGCGCCATGGCGCTTGCACTCTGTGTCTTCTCCGCGCAGGCGGATCCGCTCAAAGCCACGCAGTATGGCGATTTCGATCGCTACGTTCTGGCGCTTTCCTGGCAAACCGGGTTCTGCCAGAGCATGGCTGAACGTAACCGTAACGAACCCGAAGAGTGCCGTCTGCAAAAAGAGAGCAATAACAAGACCGATTATCTGACCGTACACGGATTATGGCCTGGCCTGCCAAAATCCATCGCCGCACGCGGCGTGGATGAACGCCGCTGGATGCGTTTTGGCTGCGCGACCCGCCCAATCCCGAACATGCCGGAAGCCAAAGCCAGCCGCAAATGCTCAGCCGCCGAAACCGGGCTATCACTGTCGGGTGCCGCAAAGCTGAACAGCGTCATGCCCGGTGCTGGCGGTAACTCCTGCCTGGAACGCTATGAGTACGCCAAACACGGCGTCTGCTTCGGCTTTGATCCTGACGCCTATTTCGGCACCATGGTGCGGATGAATCAGGAGATAAAAAACAGCGCGGTGGGTAAATTCCTGGCGGATAACTACGGTAAAACGGTAAGCCGTAAAGATTTTGATAACGCCGTGGCGAAAAGCTGGAGCAAAGACAACGTCAAAGCGTTCAAACTGACCTGCAATGGTAATCCGGCCTATCTGACCGAAATGCAGATCTCGCTTAAGGCCAGCACCATCAATAACCCGCTGTCTGCCGGCTCTTTTGCGCCACAGCCACATCCGGGTAACTGTGGCAAACAGTTTGTTATCGATAAAGTGGGTTACTGATCCACAATCGGGCGCACCATATCGAAGCGGTGTTCATCACTGATGCCATAATAGGCCGTCGGCCCACCCGCACGCAGGATGGGCTGCGCTTTCGCCGTCTGGTAGATCCCCTCTTCCAGCAGCGATTCGGCAATATGAATCCCCACCACTTCGCCCAGCACCAGCCATGTGTCAACCAGCGTGCCGTCGGCGCCGGTCAGCTGAATACACTGCGACAGGCGGCACTCAAAGTTCACCGGACTCTCGGCCACGCGTGGCGCCTTTACAAGCTGGCTTGCCGCTGGCGTCAATCCGGAAAAAGAGAACTCGTCTTGATCGTGAGGCAGCGTAGCGGAGGTGAGATTCATCGCCTCAGCCAGATCGCGCGTGGCAAGGTTCCAGACAAACTCACCCGTTTCGTTAATATTACGCACGCTGTCTTTCCAGCCGTTGCTGGAAAAGCCAATAATCGGCGGGCGGTAGTTAAAGCAGTTAAAGAAGCTATACGGTGCCAGGTTGATCTGTCCTGCCTGGTCGCAGGAGGAGATCCAGCCAATCGGACGCGGACCAATAATGGCATTCAGCGGGTCATGCGGCAGGCCATGCCCCTGTGACGGTTGATAAAAGTACATAGCGCTCTCTTATAAGGGGCAGACGCGAACTGCGTTTACCCACTATCCTGATTCAGAACGTTCAGCGTAACGCAATCCGCCAGAAATGCAGACTGAATAAATTTCAGCGAAAATTCCTATGGCCCATGAATGTGACCTCTATCACTTCAAAGTTGCGTGCGCAGACAGTATCATCGGGAGAGTTAAACCCTCGCTGCCAGACGGCGAGGGTTTTCTTTTGGATTGGTTTCTGCGTTACACGCAGCATTAACGACATGGAGTAAAAAATGTCCAGACCCACCATCATTATCAATGAACTTGACGCAGAACGTATTGACCGACTTCTGGAAAAACCAGAATTCGCCTCGCTCCCGGTAGCCGATGCCCTGAATGAAGAGCTCGACCGGGCGCAGATGTGTACCCCGGAGTCCATGCCGCATGACGTGGTCACCATGAACAGTCAGGTCAAATTCCGCAACCTGACAACGGGCGAAGAGTTAACCCGCACGCTGGTCTACCCGGCGCAAATGACCGACAGCAGCGCTCAGCTTTCCGTGCTGGCACCGGTCGGCGCGGCCCTGCTGGGCCTGCGTACGGGGGATACCATTCACTGGGAATTGCCGGGCGGTGCCTCGACCCATCTGGAAGTGCTGGCGTTGCTCTACCAGCCAGAAGCGGCAGGCGATTACCTGCGTTAATCCCATCTGAACAAGCGCGACCCGCGTTGCACAGAGGATGCCTGCGCATCCTCTTTCCGCAGATTCACCTGGACGTCCTTTATCGTGCCGCAGGTAAGGGAACCGTCTTAAACCACCCCACCCGGAAACGCATTCACCAGCCCTTTAACCTGCTGTTCCGCCGCTTCCGGCGTTTCTGCACCGGGCACCAGAATCACCTTCCGGCACGCCTCCTCCCGTTTTTCAAAGATCCGGTAGGCGCGTTCGGCATCGTCCAGCGGCAGATAGTGGGTGACAATCTCCTCCGGCGTCAGCAACCCTTTTTCGATCAGCGGTAACAACTCGCCAAGCCAGGCGTGGACGTGGGTCTGGCCCATCTTAAAACTGAGCCCCTTATCGAAGGCATCACCAAACAGGAAGCCATGGATAAAGCCCGCATACACGCCGGGCACGCTCACCACCCCGCCCCGTCGAACAGCCGCAATACACTGACGCAGCGCTTTACCGCTGCTGCCCTCAATTTTAAGGTTGCTGAGGATGGTTTCCGTGGTGCTGCCTTTGGCTTCAAACCCCACGGCATCAATGACGGCATCCACGCCGCGCTGGCCTGCGGTTTGCTCAATGATTTTTTCCGCTGCGTCGTTGTCTTCATCAAAGTTGATGGGGATAGCGCCGTAGCGTTCTGCGGCAAAACGCAGACGATACGGGTGATGGTCAACCACAAAGATCTGTTCGGCACCTAACAGCCGCGCGCAGGCGATGGTCAGTAACCCCACCGGCCCTGCACCAAAAACGGCGACGCTGGAGCCTTTTTCAATCTGGGCATTTTTCGCCGCCTGCCAGGCGGTAGGCAAGATATCGGAGAGGAACAGCGCTTTATCATCGGAGAGCAGCTGAGGCACTTTGAACGGCCCAACGTTACCTTTGGGCACCCGAACGTATTCCGCTTGTCCACCGGGCACGCCGCCATAAAGATGGCTGTAGCCAAACAGCGCTGCGGGTGCGGGAATTTGCTTTTTATTCAGCGCGGCGCCCTGACCGGCGTTGGTGCTCTCGCAGGCCGCGTACTGCTGCAGGCGGCAAAAGAAGCAGTCACCACAGGCGATGACAAACGGGATCACCACCCGGTCGCCTTTTTGCAGCGTCTTCACTTCCCTGCCCGTCTCCACCACTTCGCCCATGAACTCGTGGCCAAAAATATCGCCGTGTTCAACTTTGGGGATCTTCCCGCGGTAGAGATGCAGATCCGATCCGCAGATCGCCGTGGCCGTTACGCGCAGGATAATATCGTCAGGTTGTTCAATAACAGGATCGGGGACATTCTCGACACGAACATGATGTGGACCGTGGTACGTGAGTGCTTTCATGCGACCTCCGAAAGGATCCGGGTAAGTATTTAAGGGTAGCGTTCCCTGACGAACTGCCCGGGATTAGCGGGCTTTTGAGATTTATCCTGGGAAAAACAGAAAAGTGCCGCAGCGCTTACAAAAACCATATTCATTTTATGGTTGAATGAGTCCAGCGTTTATAAACAAGGAGAAACGGGTATGTATCAGAGAATTATTATGCCGGTTGATGTTTTTGAGATGGAGCTGAGCGACAAGGCCGTACGCCATGCGGAATTTCTGGCGCAGCAGGACGGGATTATTCATCTTCTACACGTGCTGCCGGGTTCTGCCAGCCTGAGTCTGCATCGCTTTGCCGCCGATGTACGCCGCTTTGAAGAGCATCTGCAGCATGAGGCGGAAAATCGCCTGCAAACGATGGTTGGGCACTTCACCATCGACCCTTCCCGCATTAAAACGCATGTCCGGTTTGGCAGCGTGCGCGATGCCGTTAACGAGCTGGCGAGCGAGCTGAACGCCGACGTGGTGGTTATCGGTTCACGCAATCCGTCCATTACCACGCATCTGCTGGGCTCAAACGCCTCCAGCGTTATCCGTCACACCCACATTCCGGTGATGGTCGTGAGATAAAAAAAAGAGGCCACCTTCTGGTGGCCTCTCCTGGTGCAGGTGCAGTCTTACTGACTTTTATTATGCTGTTTTGGTGCGAATCAGGTAGTCGAACGCGCTCAGAGACGCTTTCGCCCCTTCACCGGTCGCGATGATGATCTGCTTGTACGGCACGGTAGTACAGTCGCCCGCCGCAAATACGCCCTTCACGCTGGTTTCACATTTGGCATCGATGATAATCTCGCCCATGCGGTTACGCTCAATGGCGCCTTCCAGCCAGGTGGTGTTTGGCAGCAGACCAATCTGCACGAAGATCCCCGAAAGCGGAACGCTGTGCACATCGCCACTGAGGCGGTCGCGGTACTCCAGACCGGTGACTTTACTGCCGTCGCCCTTCACTTCCGTGGTCTGCGCATTCAGCACGATGTCGACGTTTTTCAGGCTGCGTACTTTATCCTGCAGTACCTGGTCTGCCTTCATCTCTGGTGCAAATTCCAGCAGGGTAACGTGTTCAACAATGCCCGCCAGGTCGATAGCCGCTTCGACACCGGAGTTACCGCCGCCAATCACCGCCACGCGTTTGCCTTTAAACAGCGGACCATCGCAGTGCGGGCAGTAGGTCACGCCTTTGGTGCGATACTGATCTTCACCTGGCACGTTCATGTTGCGCCATTTGGCACCGGTGGCAATGATAATACTGCGGGCTTTCAGCACCGCGCCGGAAGCGGTTTCAATCTGGTGTAAGCCACCTTCGACTGCGGCAGGAACCAGCTTGCTGGCGCTCTGGCTGTCGATTACATCCACTGCGTAATCATTGACGTGCGCTTTAAGTGCGCCAGCCAGTTTCTGGCCTTCGGTCTTCGGCACAGAGATGTAGTTTTCGATATCCACGGTATCCAGCACCTGGCCGCCAAAGCGTTCGCCCATCAGACCGGTACGAATACCTTTACGTGCGGAATAGACCGCTGCCGCGGCGCCCGCCGGGCCAGAGCCGACAATCAGCACATCATACGCATCGCGCTTGTTCAGCTCTTCTGCGGCACGTTTTTCGGCGCCGGTATCCACTTTGGCCACAATTTCGGACAGGGTCATACGGCCCTGGCCAAACTCCTGACCATTCAGGAACACTGCCGGAACCCCCATCACGTTGCGATCGGTGATTTCGTTCTGGAAAGTGCCGCCATCAATTGCGGTGTGTTTAATACGCGGGTTCAGGACTGACATCAGGTTCAGCGCCTGCACCACGTCCGGGCAGTTGTGGCAGGAGAGCGAATAGTAAGTTTCAAAGGTGAAATCCCCGTCGATATCGCGGATCTGCTCCAGCAGCGCCTGCGCCTCTTTCGACGGATGCCCACCGGTCCACAGCAGAGCCAGCACCAGTGAGGTAAATTCGTGGCCCAGCGGTGAGCCGGCAAAACGCGGCCCCTGATCAGAGCCCGGGTTGGTGATCAGGAAAGATGGCTTACGCACCGCCAGATCGTTCGCTTCTTTGAAGGTCACTTTCGGTGACAGTTCGGCGATCTCCGCCAGCAGTTCCTTGATTTCTGCCGATTTAGCGCTGTCGTCCAGCGTGGCAATCAGCTCAACAGGTTTGGTCAGTTTCTCAAGGTATGCCTTGAGCTGGGTTTTCATTGTAGTGTCGAGCATTGTTCTTCCCTCTCTAAAAACGTCATCATGCAAGCTGCCTTATACGGGCGGCCTGAATGCAACTTGCATCATAATGCTGGAATGAAATGGGCGCGGGGGGCGCCCATGGGTTGCCGGGTGGCACGTCGTTTACCCGGCCTACGATACTGTAGGCCTGTGCAAGCGCAGCGCCGCCAGACTTTACAGACTTAGATCTTGCCAACCAGGTCTAAAGATGGAGCCAGCGTCGCTTCGCCTTCTTTCCATTTCGCCGGGCACACTTCGCCTGGGTGAGACGCCACGTACTGAGCTGCTTTCACTTTACGCAGCAGGTCAGATGCATCACGGCCGATACCTTCAGCGGTAACTTCGATAGCCTGGATAATGCCCTGCGGGTCAACAACGAAGGTCGCACGGTCTGCCAGGCCTTCATCTTCACGCATGTTGTCGAAGTTACGGGTCAGGGCGCCAGTCGGGTCACCGATCATCGCGTATTTGATTTTCGCGATGGTTTCAGAGCTGCTGTGCCACGCTTTGTGGGTGAAGTGGGTGTCGGTAGAGACAGAGTACACGTCTACGCCCAGCTTCTGCAGTTCATCGTAGTGATCGGCCACGTCACCCAGTTCGGTCGGGCAAACGAAAGTGAAGTCAGCCGGATAGAAGAAGAACACGCTCCAGCGGCCTTCGGTATCTTTCTCAGTCACTTCAATGAATTCGCCGTTTTTGAACGCCTGGTTTTTGAAAGGTTTAATTTTGGTGTTAATCAAAGACATCTGTACTTCCTCCGTGTTTTCGTTGAGATGTAAGGTAACGAACTTTCGCTACATGGGCTAATGCGTTTGCTTTATCAAATCAATCAGCCATACCTAACAACCCGAACAAGACAACGTTGTGAACCCAATGAATAAAAGCCCGAAAGTAAAAAGGCCGCCCTGGTGGGCGGCCCTGATACCTGAACTTTCCACAGGAACTTTCAGTGCCAGTGAGACTGGCGTTGCGTTGCGCTCTACATACCTTTATATCAAGGTCGTTACAGCCCCCCGATTACAGCACTCGTGTCGGGACAGGGCAATGGATTGAAGGGATAATCATATCTATGGCTGTGATAGGTTTTACCAAACTAAGCATTCCCCATCGCCGCTAATGCTCACGCCAGTAAAAATAAAAATGAGTGATAATTACTTGTCCATATATAAATCTGACTATTTTTATTCAGTTCCGTTTTCTATTTTAAAGGTAAAAATATCTTAACCATTATTGAAGTTCTATTTCATTAATCTACGTTCGTGATATATTAAGTTGGTTTTCAATCATAATTAAGCGAACTAACCATCAAGGATGGTAAATGGTTACGTTCCTTCTATAGTTATCAGTGATGTGATAACGCAACGCAGCACACTCAGGATGAAACATGGCAAATCTTTACGACTTAAAAAAATTCGATCTCAATCTGCTGGTCATTTTCGAATGCATCTACCAACACCTGAGCATCAGCAAGGCAGCAGAAACGCTCTACATAACGCCTTCCGCGGTCAGTCAATCCCTGCAGCGGCTGCGTAACCAGCTGAACGATCCGCTGTTTATCCGTTCGGGAAAAGGGATCACTCCCACTACCGTCGGGGCAAATTTGCATCATCATCTTGAGCAAAACCTCAATCAGCTTGAGCAGACCATCAACATCATGCATGGCTCATCGCTCAAAAAGAATTTTGTCATCTACTGCCCGCAGGTTCTGACAACTGACAATCTGCTCAGCCCCATGAAGCTATTGATGCGAGAGCACAATTATGAAATAGAGCTTCATGACATGCTGCTGTCCGCGGATTCCGCAGAAGACCTGCTTGCCTACCGCAAAGCAGACTTAATTTTCTCCATTGCGCCTATCAACAATCGCTCAATGGTGTGCGTTCCCTATGTTAATTACCGAATGATTCTGGTGTGCAGCCAGGATCACCCCCGCCTACAGGAGACCGCTACCCTGGAAGAGCTGCAGAAAGAGAAGTTTACGATCTTCCTGAGCGATGAAGCGGGTGTGAAACACTATCAGTCAAAGACTGAGGAAGTGCATGCCGACAGAACAATCGGTTTTCGCTGCGACTCTCTCTTTTCAATCATAAACATGATCAGCGCATCGCATTTAGTGGGATATATCCCGGAAGTCCTGTATGAAAAATACCGTGACGTATTGCGACTGAAAAAAGTGGACGCCCCCTTCATGCTGCCACAAATGGAAGTCTTCATGGTTTATAACCGCTCAGCGCTTAACAGCTCGGTTTTCTCGAGGTTTGTTGAGCAGATTACGCAAAAATAAATCCGAATGGCTGTGATATTTACAGCCATTTCTCTCTTCAAAATATAACCCTCATTTATAGATAATAAAAAATCTGCCTTTTTTGATTTACCTGCCTTTATTTTCACTACTATTATTCTCTCTCCTGCATTGACATGAACGTCCGGTATTTATTTCCAGGAGGAGTTGCCTTTGTCAATTTATAAGCATCCACTTAATCAAAATGTCCTTGACGCTGCGACAGAGCGTATAACATGGACGCTTGAGAATCTGCCAAGGGTCTGTGTTTCATTTTCTGGCGGAAAAGATTCCACCATTATGTTCCATTTAACGGCCCGACAAGCCCGAAAAATGGGAAAGAAAATCTGTCTGTTATTTATCGACTGGGAAGCGCAGTTCACCTGTACCATTCAGCATGTGAATAACATGATCGCACAATACGCCGATGTGATTGAAAAATGCTGGTGGGTAGCGCTCCCGTTGACCACGCAAAATTCACTTTCACAATTCCAGCCCGAATGGCAGTGCTGGGAGCCGGGTAAAAACTGGGTACGCACGCCCCCTGAAGAGGCGGTAACCGATCCAGATTACTTCTCGTTCTACCAGCCCGGCATGACCTTCGAGGCCTTTGTTCGTGAATTTTCCGACTGGTTTGCCAAAAGGCGCCCGGCAGCAATGATGATCGGCATTCGTGCCGATGAATCCTACAATCGCTTTTTGACGATCGCTAACGCACGAAAGCAGCGCTTTGCCGATGACAAACCCTGGACCACCGTCGCCCCCGGCGGGCACGCCTGGTATGTCTATCCGCTTTATGACTGGAAAACCGCCGATATCTGGACCTGGTTTGCGAAAACGGGCGGGTGCTATAACCCGCTTTACGACCTGATGTTTCAGGCTGGCGTGCCGCCGCGCTATATGCGCATCTGTGAACCCTTTGGCCCGGAGCAGCGTCAGGGATTGTGGCTCTATCATGTTGTAGAGCCCGAACGCTGGGCGGCGATGTGTGAGCGGGTAAACGGCGTGCACAGTGGCGGGGTCTACGCGGGGCAGGACAATCATTTCTATGGCCACCGCAAAATTCTGAAACCCGACGCGCTCAGCTGGCGGGAATACGCCATGCTGCTTCTCGACAGCATGCCGCACACCACCGCAGAACATTACCGCAATAAAATCGCGATCTATTTGCACTGGTATCAGAAGAGAGGCATGGCCGATATTCCCGACACCCAGGAGGGCGATATCGGCGCCAAAGATATCCCGTCCTGGCGACGCGTGTGCAAGGTATTACTCAACAATGACTACTGGTGCCGGGCGCTGTCATTCAGTCCGAACAAACCCAGGCATTACCAGCGTTACAGCGAACGGATGAAATCAAAACGCAAGGAGTGGGGGATCTTATGCAGCAGCAATTAATTAACGAGATGAAAAATTATCTTCAGTCTCTTCCCGAAGATAAACGCATTGAAGCCATTAACGCCTTTCGCCAGGCTATCCATGAAAATAGCCCTTTTCGCGAACAGCCTGTCGACTGCGTACTGTGGATCAAACAGGACGAGATTACCGCGAACGATTACAACCCCAACAACGTTGCCCCGCCGGAAAAACGGCTGCTCTGTAAATCCCTGGAGATGGACGGTTTTACCCAACCCATTGTGGTGACAGAAAGTGAGGCCCGGCATTATGAAATTGTCGACGGCTTCCATCGCCATGAAATTGGGTCCAACCGGGCGGTATTAAAACGCCAGCTTAAAGGCTATCTGCCTGTTACCTGTCTGCGTAAAGAGCGGCAGAAAAAGTTCGACCGGATAGCGGCCACCATTCGTCACAATCGGGCGCGCGGCCGCCATCAAATTAATGCGATGTCCGATATCGTCCGCGAGCTGGTGCAGCTTGGCTGGGACGACGAGAGAATCAGTCAGGAACTGGGAATGGATAGCGACGAGGTATTACGCCTCAAGCAAATCAACGGTCTGCTGGAACTCTTTGCAGACCGCCGTTACTCAGAAGCCTGGACGGTCAAATAATCAGAGCGCGTTAAGACGCTCTGCCGCCGCCAGCAGCGTCGATTCCTGTTTCGCAAAGCAGAGACGAATCAGCTTATGCGGGAAGGGATCGGCGCAAAAGACGGATAACGGGATCGCCGCCACGCCCACCTCTTTGGTCAGCCACTGGCAAAAATTGACGTCGTCCAGATCGGAAATGGCGCTGTAATCGGCCAGCAGGAAATAGGTGCCTTCACACGGCAGGATCTCCAGACGGCTCTGACTCAGGGCATTCACAAACCGATCCCGGCGTGCGCGGTAAAATTCGGGCAGCTCACGGTAATGCTCAGGCTCAGCGCGCAGCATATCGGCCAGCGCCAGCTGGGCAGGCGTGTTCACCGCAAACGTCAGGTACTGGTGCACTTTACGCAACTCCGCGCTGATGGCCGCCGGTGCCACGCAGTACCCCACCTTCCAGCCGGTCATATGATAGGTTTTACCGAATGACGACACCGCCACAGCGCGCTCGCGAAGTTGCGGATGGGCCAGCACGCTGACGTGCCCTTCCCCGGCAAAGCAGATGTGCTCATACACTTCGTCGCTAAGAACATAAATTTCACGTTCCGCAATGGCCTGCCACAGCGCGGCGAAATCGCTCTTCTGCCACACCGTCGCCGACGGGTTGTGTGGTGTATTCAGAATGACCAGCCGGGTTTTGTCGCTCAGCAGCGCAGCAAACGCCTGCCAGTCGGGGCGAAAATGCGGCGGCTGTAATGCCACGCGCTTCACCACGCCACCGGACAGTTCGATGGCAGGCGCATAGCTGTCGTAGCTTGGGTCAAAGCAGATAACCTCATCGCCCGCGCGAACCAGCGCGGTGATGGCCGCATACAGTGCTTCGGTCGCACCTGCCGTCACCGTAATGTCGCTGTTGGCATCCGGTTGATAGCCATAGCATTCCGCCGTTTTATCCGCAATGGCGTCACGCAATGCCTGCACACCGGTCATCGGCGCATACTGATTCGCCCCCTGGGCAACGTGCCAGGCCAGACGCTCCTGCAAATAGCCTGGACCATCAAAATCCGGGAACCCCTGCGAGAGGTTAATGGCGTTGTGCTTCTGGGCCAGAGCGCTCATCTGCGTAAAGATAGTGGTGCCCAGGTTGGGAAGTTTGCTTTGCGGAATCAATACGTTATTGCTCATTGTGGGGTGCCTGCTTGTAATACTTATGTTGATGCCACTATAACACGATGTTAGTCTTTGGCAATCAAGACGCTTAGACGTCTAAACAATATGAATATTCCTGACCGAGAGGGTAAAAGGAAATGACAGACAACCTGCAACTCACGCAACTGGTCGAAGCCTGCCGCTGGATTGGTGCCAAAGGCTGGGCCCCCGCCACCGGCGGCAACATGTCGGTACGTCAGGATGAAAACCTGTGCTGGCTCAGTGAATCCGGCAAAGACAAAGGCAGCCTCACGCCGGATGATTTTCTGCAGGTAGAGATCGCCACCAATCGCGCGCCCTCTGGCCGTAAACCTTCGGCTGAAACCGGGCTACACACGCTCATCTATCGCCTGTTCCCGGAGGCCAACGCCGTACTGCACGTCCACACGGTGAACGCCACGGTGCTCTCGCGGCTGGTGAAAGAGGCGGAGTTGCACATCAGCGGCTTTGAGATGCAAAAATCCCTCACCGGGCAGACCACGCATCTGGCTACGGTTGCCATTCCGGTATTCGATAACGACCAGGATATAGACGCCCTCGCTTCGCGAATCGCCCATTACGCCAAGGAGCGCCCGCTTAATTATGGTTTTCTTCTGCGCGGCCATGGCTTAACCTGCTGGGGACGTGATGTGGCCGAAGCCCGCCGTCATCTGGAAGGATTAGAATTCTTATTTGAATGCGAAATGCGTTTACGACAACTGGAGAAGATATGATTCGCGCGATTGTGACGGATATTGAGGGAACCACCAGCGATATCCGTTTTGTCCATGATGTTTTGTTCCCTTATGCGCGTGAGCGTCTGGCGGCCTTCGTCACCGCCCAGCAGTACGCAGAGCCGGTCAAATCGATTCTGGACAACCTGCGCGATGAAATCGACGCTCCGCACGCCAGCGTCAGCGATCTTATCGAGACCCTCTTCACCTTTATGGATGAAGACCGTAAATCGACGGCGCTGAAGGCCCTGCAGGGAATTATCTGGCACGACGGTTACGTCAACGGCGACTTTACCGGCCATCTCTACCCGGACGTGCTGCCGGCGCTGGAAAAATGGAAAGCGCAAGGCATTGATCTCTATGTTTATTCTTCTGGTTCCGTCGCTGCGCAGAAACTGTTATTTGGCTACAGCGATGAAGGTGATATTACTCATCTGTTCAGCGGCTACTTTGATACCCATATTGGTGCCAAGCGTGAGGTGCAGTCTTATCAGAATATTGCGGCGCAGACGGGCATTGCCCCGTCGCAGATCCTGTTCCTGTCGGATATCCATCAGGAGCTGGACGCTGCTGAACAGGCCGGTTTTCGCACCCTGCAGCTGATTCGCGGTGATGATGACGGTGCAAGCCACCATCATCAGGTTCACCAGTTCGACGAGATTAACCCGGAGCAGATCCCTTCATGAGCGCATTAACCATTTATTCCGATAAAGACGCGAGTAAGCACCTGTGGCACAGCACCGACGCCGCCGAGATCGCCCAACAGCTCAACGCCAAAGGCGTGCGTTTTGAACGCTGGGCGGCTGACCGTGATTTAGGGCGCGACCCTGCCCCAGAAGTGGTCATTGACGCTTACCAGCATGCCATCAACAAGCTGGTCGCGGAGAAAGGCTATCAGAGCTGGGATGTGATCAGCCTGCGCGCCGACAACCCGCAAAAAGAAGCGCTGCGCGCGAAATTCCTCAACGAGCACACCCACGGCGAAGATGAAGTGCGCTTTTTCGTGGAAGGCGCGGGATTGTTCTGCCTGCACATTGGCGATGAGGTGTATCAGGTACTGTGCGAGAAAAACGACCTGATTTCGGTGCCAGCAGGCACACCGCACTGGTTTGATATGGGCTCAGAGCCAAACTTTACGGCCATCCGTATATTCGATAATCCGGAGGGCTGGGTGGCGCAGTTTACCGGTGATGCGATTGCGGATGCGTATCCGCGTCTGGCATAGGTGAAAATTG